>JASFMS010000025.1:0-9545 GCA_050117435.1 Ectothiorhodospiraceae bacterium
CTGTGCTCGGGGACTGGGATGACGCCCCGGCCCTGTTCCGCCAGTCCGAGCCGGCCCCGCTGGGGACCGTCGATGCCCTGGGTGGCGGTCGTGACGCGTTGCTGGAGGCCGATCGGATGCTAGGGCTCGCTCTGGCGGACGACGAGATCGACTACCTGCTTGAGTGCTACCAGTCCCTGGGGCGCAATCCCACGGACGTGGAGCTGATGATGTTCGCCCAGGCGAACTCCGAGCATTGCCGCCACAAGATCTTCAATGCCGACTGGGTCATCGACGGGGAACCCCGGAAGCGGACCCTGTTCCAGATGATCCGCAATACCCATGAGAGACGTCCCGAGGGCGTGCTGTCCGCCTACAGTGACAATGCGGCGGTGGCCGAGGGGCACGCCGCGTTCCGGTTCGTTCCCGACCCGGAGACGGGCGTCTACGCGCGGCTCGACGAGCCGTCCCATCTGGTCATGAAGGTGGAAACCCACAACCACCCCACGGCCATCGCGCCGTTCTCGGGCGCCGCCACCGGCGTGGGCGGCGAGATTCGCGACGAAGGCGCCACCGGCCGGGGTGCCAGGCCCAAAGCGGGACTTGCCGGCTTTTCCGTTTCCAACCTGGAGCTGCCCGACGCGCCGCGGCCCTGGGAAATCGGCTACGGTCGGCCCGGGCGCATCGCCTCGGCGCTGGAAATCATGCTGCACGCCCCCATCGGCGCGGCCTCCTACTCCAACGAGTTCGGCCGCCCGAACCTGGGTGGTTACTTCCGCACCTTCGAGGCGAAGGTGCCCGGGCCGGACGGCGAGGAAGTTCGCGGCTACCACAAGCCCGTCATGATCGCCGGAGGCATGGGCAACATTCGCGGCCAGCATGTCGAGAAGGGTATGGCACCCTCCGGCGCGCCGGTGGTGGTGCTGGGCGGTCCTGCCATGCTCATCGGCCTTGGCGGCGGCGCGGCGTCGTCCATGGCCAGCGGCCAGAGCGACGAGGACCTGGACTTCGCCTCGGTGCAGCGCAGCAACCCGGAAATGCAGCGGCGCTGCCAGGAGGTGATCGACGAGTGCTGGCGGCGCGGCCACGACAACCCTGTCGTCTCCATCCACGACGTGGGAGCCGGCGGGCTGTCCAACGCCATTCCCGAGCTGCTTGACGACTCCGGCCGCGGCGGACGTATCGAGCTGCGTACCGTGCCCAGCGACGAGCCGGGCATGTCGCCCATGGAGATCTGGTGCAACGAAGCCCAGGAGCGCTACGTTCTGGCCCTGGATCCGCGGCGGCTGGAGGCGTTCCAGCGCATCTGCGAGCGCGAGCGCTGTCCGTTCGCCGTGGTCGGAGAGGCCACCGAGGACCGGGAACTGGTGGTGGGCGACGGCCGCTTCGACAACACGCCGGTGAACATGCCCATGGAAATGCTGCTGGGCAAACCGCCGAAGATGCTCCGGGACGTCCACCGCCGGCCTTTCCACAAGCCGGAACTGGCGCTGGCGGACGTTGATCCGCGAGAGGCCGCCCGCCGTGTGCTGCAGCTGCCCACCGTGGCCGCCAAGCACTTTCTGATCACCATCGGCGACCGCACGGTCTCCGGCCTGGTGGCGAGGGATCAGATGGTGGGACCCTGGCAGGTTCCCGTCGCGGACGCGGCGGTGACCCTGGCCGATTACGACGGCTATTCCGGGGAAGCCATGGCCATGGGCGAACGCACCCCTGCGGCGCTCCTGGACGCCCCCGCCTCCGGGCGGATGGCCGTCGGCGAGGCGCTGACGAACCTGGCGGCCGCGCCGGTGGGCGAGCTGCGGCGTGTGAATCTCTCCGCCAACTGGATGGCCGCCACCGGCCATCCCGGCGAGGACGCGCGCCTCTATGAAACGGTCAAGGCCGTGGGAATGGAGCTGTGCCCCAGACTCGGCATCGCCATTCCCGTGGGCAAGGATTCGCTGTCCATGAAGACCGTGTGGCAGGAAGACGGCGAGTCGAAGTCGGTTACCGCGCCGCTGTCGCTCATTGTTTCCGCCTTCGCCCCGGTGGAAGACGCCCGGCAGACCCTGACCCCGCAGCTGCGCACCGACTGCGGCGAAACCGACCTGATCCTGGTGGATCTCGGTAAGGGCCGCAACCGGCTTGGCGCCTCCGCGCTGGCCCAGGTGTATGGGCAGACCGGTCACCGCCCCGCGGACCTTGACGATCCGAAGGCCCTGGCCGGATTCTTCGAAACCGTTCAGACGCTGAGCCGGGACGGTCGGCTGCTGGCCTATCACGACCGCTCGGACGGCGGCCTGTTCGCCGCCGTCGCGGAGATGGCGTTCGCAGGTCACACCGGCGTTGCGGTCGCCCTGGACCGGCTCGGCAATGACGACCTGGGCGTATTGTTCAGCGAGGAGCTGGGCGCGGTGCTGCAGGTCCGCCGCGACGATACTCCCACGGTGCTGGACGCCTTTCGGAGCGCCGGCCTGGGCCGCCATACCCACGTTGTCGGCGAGTTGCGTGAAGACGATCGACTGGTGTTCAACCGAGGCGAGGAGACGGTGCTGGATGCGCCCCGCGTCGATCTGCAGCGGGAGTGGCAGGAGACCACCTGGCGGATGCAGTCCCTTCGTGACAACGCCGACTGCGCGCGCGAGGAATACGACGCGCTGCTGGAAGACAATGATCCCGGCCTCAACGCGCGGCTGTCCTTCGACCCGGAAAACGATGTCGCCGCGCCGTTCGTGACGAAGGGGGCCCGTCCCCGGGTGGCCGTGCTGCGGGAGCAGGGCGTGAACAGCCACACCGAGATGGCCGCCGCCTTCGAACGCGCCGGGTTCGAAGCCGTTGACGTGCACATGACCGATATCCTTGAGGGACGGCGCTCGCTGGCGCAGTTCCGGGGTCTGGTGGCCTGCGGCGGATTCTCCTACGGCGACGTGCTGGGTGCCGGCGGTGGCTGGGCCAAGTCGGTATTGTTCAACCCCCGTGCCAGGGACGACTTCAGTGCATTTTTCCAACGCCCGGACGTGTTCGGTCTTGGCGTGTGCAACGGCTGCCAGATGTTCGCGGAGCTACGTGAGCTGGTGCCCGGCACGGAGTTGTGGCCGCGCTTTCTGCGCAATCGCTCGGAACAGTACGAATCACGGCTCGCGATGGTGGAGGTTCTGCCATCCCCGTCCCTCTTCCTGGAAGGAATGGCGGGGTCGCGAATGCCCATCGCCGTGGCCCACGGCGAGGGCCGCGCCGCCTTCGACCAGTCCGGCGGACCGCGCAAGGCCCTGGCGGCGGAGGCGGCGTGCCTGCGCTTCGTGGACAACCGCGGCGCCGTCGCCGAGACCTACCCGGCCAACCCCAACGGCTCGCCCCTGGGGCTTACGGGCTTCACCAACCGCGACGGCCGCTTCACCGCGATGATGCCTCACCCGGAGCGCGTATTCCGGGCCATCCAGCATTCCTGGCACCCGGACGCCTGGAGCGAGGACGGGCCCTGGATGCGCCTGTTCCGCAACGCCCGCAAGGCCTGCGGCTGACCCGTGATGAATTCGTGATGACTCCATCCCCACGGGGATGGAAAATGATCGGCATAGCCATTGGCTTCCCGGGCAATTCCGGGGAGTCAGTCCTGGAGGTGGACGCGCATGCTGATCCGTATCCCCCCGCGCTGGGCGGTGCGCCCGTCGGAAATTACCGATGAGCGGATCTACGAGGACCGGCGCCGTTTTCTGAAGACCGCCGCTGTAGCCACGGCGGGTGCGAGCCTGTTCCCCGGCCTGGTGACCGCCGCAGCGCGCCAGCAGCTGGACCCGCTCGGGCCGCTGGAGAAGAGCCGCTTCAGCACGGACGAGGAACGCAACACCTACGACGAAATCACCTCCTACAACAACTTCTATGAGTACGGCACGGGCAAGGAGGACCCGGCGCGGCTGGCCCCGCGCTATCTCAAGCCCGAGCCGTGGACCGTGGAGGTGTCCGGCGAGGCGGAGGTTACCGGCAGATTCGCCGTGGAGGATTTCATCGGGGCCCATGACCTGCAGGAGCGAATCTACCGGCTTCGCTGCGTGGAGGCCTGGTCCATGGTCGTTCCCTGGGTGGGCATCTCCCTTGCGGACGTCATCAAGCGCTATCGCCCGACATCGCGCGCCAAGTACGTCAAGTTCACCACACTGCTCGATCCGGAGCAGATGCCGGAGCAGCGCGACGCGGGCAGCGCCTTTTCCTTTCTCTCCACCATCGACTGGCCCTATGTGGAAGGGCTGCGCATCGACGAGGCCACCAATCCCCTGGCGATTCTCGCCGTGGGGCTGTACGGAAAGGAGCTGCCGGCGCAGAACGGGGCGCCGATCCGCCTGGTCGTCCCCTGGAAATACGGGTTCAAGAGCATCAAGTCCATCGTCGCCATCCACTTTCAGGAAGAGCAACCGGAGACCACCTGGCACAAGGTGGCGCCCAATGAATATGGCTTCTACGCCAACGTGAATCCCAAGGTGGACCATCCCCGCTGGAGCCAGGCCCGGGAGCGGCGCATCGGCGATCTGTTCAAGCGGGACACGCTGATGTTCAACGGTTACGGCGATGAGGTGGCGTCGCTTTACAAGGGCATGGACCTTCGGAAGCATTACTGATGGCTGTCATCCCCGCCCAGTTGCCGCCCCGCCGTCTCGCGGCGTTGAAGATTGTGGTGTTTGTGGCCTGCCTCGTGCCGGCGGCGCTGGTGGTTTTCGACCTCTTCACCGGCGCGCTGGGCGTCAACCCGGTGGAGGCCATGATCCGCCGTATGGGCGACTGGGGACTGCGCTTTCTGCTCGCCACACTGGCGGTGACTCCGCTTCGGCTGGCGACCGGTGCCGCCTGGCTGATCCGGTTGCGGCGTATGCTCGGGCTGTTCGCTTTCACGTACGTGGCACTGCATTTCGGCTGCTACGTGGTATTCGAACAGAGCGGCAGCCTCGTGCGCATCGCCGAGGACGTGGTCAAGCGGCCTTACATCCTGGTGGGGTTCACGGCGCTGGTAATGCTGATTCCGCTGGCGGCGACCTCCACGCAGGGCTGGATGCGGCGGCTCGGCCGGCGCTGGAAACAGCTGCACAGACTGGTCTACGCCGCGGGCATCCTGGGCGTATTCCACTTCTTCATGCTGATCAAGGCGGACGACTACTCCGAGCCGTTCGTCTACGCGGGCCTCCTTGCCGCCCTGCTTGGCTATCGCGTGCTCCGGCTCGGGAAGGGCCGGCTGCGACGGTCTCAGGTTGTTGGCGAGACCGCCAGGTAGCCGAGCGGCCTTTTCACGCTCTCAGTCGTGCTGCAGCCCCGTCCGACCCGCCCAGTCCCGGGCGAACTGCCAGGCCACCCGCCCGCTGCGCGAACCGCGGCCCAGCGCATAGCGCAGGGCCGCGGCGCGAACCGGCTCCGGATTGTCCACGGCGACGCCCAATTCCTCGAGCCAGCCGAAGCAGATGTCCAGGTAACGCTGCTGATCGAAGGGGTAGAAGGACAGCCAGAGGCCGAAACGCTCCGACAGGGAGATTTTTTCCTCCACCGCCTCGCCGTGGTGGATCTCCCCGTCAACCACCCGCGCATCCTCGTTCTCGCTCTGGTACTCCGGCAGCAGGTGGCGGCGGTTGGAGGTGGCGTAAACCACCAGGTTATCCGGCGGCGCGCTCAGTGAGCCGTCCAGCACCGCTTTCAGCGCCTTGTAGCTGGAATCGTCGGCCTCGAAGGAGAGATCGTCACAGAACAGAATGAAGCGCTCGGGGCGGCCGTACACCAGGTCCACGATCTGCGGCAGGTCCACCAGGTCGTGCCCCTCCGTCTCGATCACCCTCAGGCCGCGATCCGCGTATTCCGTGAGTAGCGCCTTGATCAGCGAAGACTTGCCTGTGCCTCGGGAGCCCCAGAGCAGGGCGTTGTTCGCGGGCAGGCCGTTCAGGAACTGACGGGTGTTGCGATCCAGTTCGGCCTTCTGGTTTTCCACGTTGCGCAGCTGGCTCAGACGGATGCGGTGGGGATGGGCCACCGCTGCCAGGAAGCCGCGATTGGCATGCCGGCGCCAGCGGAAGGCAATGGCGCTGTCCCAATCGGGCTCCGCCGTTGCTGGCGGCAGAACGCCCTCCAGACGGTCGATGAGCTGTTCGGCCCGGTGGATGACCCGTGCCAGTTTCTCCTCCATTGCTCCTCCTCGGCAGGCTTGATCCGGCGGCACCCCATTTCGTGGCCGCCACCCTGGGCGGCAGGACACCGGGGGAAGGTACGCAGTGTAACCGAAACCTGTGAGAGGATTGGCAGTGTGATACGTGTCCCGGGAGGACCCGATGACCCCTTCGCGACCGCGGCGATATTTCGCCTACGGTTCCAACCTGCACCCCCTTCGCCTCGGTCGCCGCACACCTTCGTGCCGCCAGTTGGGCACCGCGGCGCTGCCGGCGCACGATCTGCGCTTCCACAAGCTTAGCGAGGGCGACGGTTCCGCCAAGGCGGATGCCCGTTACACCGGCCGCACCGAGGATGCCGTGCTTGGGGTGGTGTACGAGATGGACGTTTCCGAATTGGAGATTCTGGACGAGATTGAGGGTCTGGGCGGCTATCGGGTGGAGATTGCCGAGGTCGGACTCGCCGGCAATCCTGTCTCTGTCTTTTTCTATGCCGCCCGGGAAACCCACATCGACCCGGTCGCGCTGCCCTTCGACTGGTACCGGGACCTGATCTGGCGGGGCGCCGCATGGCAGGACATGCCGGCGCATTACGTGGAACGCATTCGTCAGGTCGAGGCGGTTCCGGACCCGGATGCCCGCCGCAGCCGCCGCAACGCCGAATTGCTGGCGCTGATGCCCGGCTGGCGACCCGAGCACGGCTACGATCTGCCATGAAGCGCGTCTACACGTCCGCCGATCCCCTGATCGTGGGGCACCTGGAGAACGTGCTAAAGCGCCAGGGCATTGCCTGTTTCGTGCGCAATCGCTACCTGGCCGGCGGCGTCGGCGAGCTGCCGCCGACGGAGGTATGGCCGCAGCTCTGGGTGGAGGAGGATCGCGACGAGGCCGCCGCGCGCCGCCTAATCGGCGAGGTCATGGGCGAGGTGGGGGAACCCGGCCCGCCGTGGCGCTGTCCCCGGTGTGGCGAGTCCATCGAGGGGCAGTTCGCGGAATGCTGGAACTGCGGCGCCCATCCGGACGACTGAATCACGGGAGGACACGAATGACTGAACGTGTGGGATTCATCGGTCTCGGCACCATGGGAGCGCCCATGGCCTGGAACGTGAGCCGCGCCGGCTACGACCTGCGCGTCTACAACCGGACCGCCGCGCGAACCGAGCCATTCGCCGCGGACGGCGTGCCGGTCGCGGAGACGCCGCGCGCTCTGGCGGCAGACAGCGATATCATCGTGGTCATGGTTACCGGGCCTGAGGCCCTGGAAACCGTCATCGTCGGCGACGACGGCGTCGCCGCCGGACTGCAGACCGGGGCGCTGGTCATAAACATGAGCACCGTTTCCCGGGAGGCGACACTGGCGGCCGCTGACGCGGTGAGCGGTGCCGGGGGGCGGTTCGTCGATGCGCCGGTATCCGGAACCCGCAAGCCCGCCGAGGACGGCACGCTCACGGTGCTGGCCGGTGGCGACACGGCCGGTGTCGACGCCGCCGAGCCGGTGCTGAACGCCATGGCCAAGGCGGTGGTGCGCTGCGGCGACGTGGGTCAGGGAACCGATACCAAGCATGCGATCAACCTTCTGCTTGGGGGCATGATGCAGTCTTTCTGCGAGGCCCTGGTATTCGGCCGCAAACGCGGGCTGGACCCGGCAATGCTGCTGGAGGCGATCGGCACCGGCGCCACCAACGCGCCGCTGTATCAACTGAAGGGAAAGGTGATCGGCGAGCGCAACTTCACCAAGAGCTTCCCCGTGGACCTGCTGCTAAAGGACCTGGACCTTGTCCTCGCTGCCGGCCGCGAAAGCGGAATTTACCTCCCGCAGACGGCGACCAACAGGGAGGCCGTGAACGCCGCCAGCGCCCGCGGCTACGGTGACGAGGACATGGCCGCAGTGATCAAGGTGCTGGAGGAGATCGCCCGACTGGAAGGTTGACGCTCGCGCGACGGGTGGCTTTGCGCGGCGCCGGGCCGAACGGTAGAGTTCCGCTCCATGATACAGCTGCGTAACCTCACCCTGCGCCGGGGCCCGGATCCGTTGCTGGAGTCCGCTGACCTCACCATCCACGCCGGCCAGAAGCTGGGGCTGGTGGGTGCCAACGGCTGCGGCAAGAGCTCGCTGTTCGCTCTGCTGCGCGGCGAGTTGCACCCCGATGCCGGCGATGTGAGCCTGCCGGCGGACTGGACCATCGCCTCCATGCTTCAGGAGACCCCGGCCCTGGAGCGTCCCGCGCTCGAATATGTTCTGGATGGAGACGAGGCGCTGCGCGGGGCGGAGCGGGCAGTGGCGGCGGCGGAGTCCCGCAATGACGGCGAGGCCATTGCCCGGGCCCATGCGCGTTTCGATGCCGCGGGCGGCTACAGCGCCCGTGCCCGCGGTGCGGAGCTGCTCCACGGCCTGGGGTTCGAGCCCGACGTTCACCAGCAACCGGTCGCCGCCTTCTCCGGCGGCTGGCGGGTACGGCTGAACCTGGCCCGGGCGCTGATGTGCCCCTCCGATCTGCTGCTGCTGGACGAGCCCACCAACCACCTGGACCTGGAGACCGTGCTCTGGCTGGAGCAGTGGCTGCGCGCCTATCCGGGCACGCTGATGCTCATCTCCCACGATCGCGATTTCCTCGATGCGGTGGTGGACCATGTCGTGCACATCGAGCAGCGTCGGCTCAATCTCTACAAGGGGGGCTATTCGGCATTCGAGCGGCAGCGCTCGGAGAGGCTCGCCCAGCAGCAGGCCCTCCACGACAAACAGCAGCAGGAAATTGCCCGGCTGGAGCGCTTCATCGATCGGTTTCGCGCCAAGGCCACCAAGGCCCGCGCCGCTCAGAGCCGGGTCAAGGCGCTGGAACGCATGGAAAAGGTGGCGCCGGCTCACGTGGATTCGCCGTTTCATTTCGAGTTCCGCGAGCCCGAGCCCGCCGCCAATCCGCTCATGAGCCTGGAGGGCGTTGCCGCCGGCTACGACGGCGCACCGGTTTTCACCGGCGTTAGCATGGGGCTGCGTCCGGGCGCGCGGATCGGGCTGCTGGGTCCCAACGGCGCGGGCAAGTCCACGCTGGTGAAGCTGCTGGCCCGCGATCTGGAGCCGCTACAGGGCACGTTGACGGTGGGGCGCAACGTTCGTATCGGTTACTTCGCCCAGCACCAGCTGGAGCAGCTGGATCCGGAGGCCAGCCCGCTGCTGCACCTGCAGCGTCTTGCCCCCGGCGAGGGCGAGCAGAAGCTGCGCGACTTTCTGGGGGGCTTCGGCTTCCAGGGCGATATGGCCACCGACCCCGTGGCCCCGTTCTCCGGTGGCGAGAAGGCCCGGCTGGTGCTTGCGCTGCTGGTCTGGCAGCGGCCCAACCTGCTGCTGCTGGACGAGCCCACCAACCATCTGGATCTGGAGATGCGCCACGCGCTCACCGTGGCCCTTCAGGGGTTCGACGGTGCCACCGTCACCGTTTCCCACGACCG
>JASFMS010000026.1:0-9539 GCA_050117435.1 Ectothiorhodospiraceae bacterium
GAGTATAGGCGAGCCGTCGCCGTGTTGGCGTCGACGCTCAATGGGGAGCATCTGGGCGGGCTACCGACCAGAGGGCGAGGGTGGATAACTCAGATTATGAAATTCATTACAGAATAAGTAATCTTTGGCCTATAATAGTTTTCGCGGCACCCACCTTCGCCCTGGAAGGCGACGACCAAGCACATGGAAGTCCAGCCGCGACGCGTTGGTGGGAGCCGATCTTAGTCGGTCTTCCTTGTCGTCGCTTCGGAGCCCGTCCAACGAAATCACGTCCCGTGGCCCGCGATTCCAGGCCTTCCACGTGTTGACAAAGTGCCAACGCCAGAGTGCAGCACTGTCGTTGCCCGGTTTCGAATCCGAGTCTGCCAGCCCTGGACAAGAATACGCGCATCTGCAGCCTCTCCATCTACGACTTCCCTGCTGACCACAAGATCGCCATAGCCCCGTCGGGTGACAAGCAGTCGGCGTGCGTTCGTTCATCCTGCGTTCAGGCTCTCGGGTGTATACAGGCGGGGAAGTGGCAGGTCCGGCATGCGGTGCCGGAGGAGCGAGGCGTCATGGGCAGGCAGAGTCTGTTGAAGGCCGTGATGGCCGCGGGAATTGCGGGGCTCGTATTGGCTGCTCCGGCGGCGAACGCCTGGGACGACTCCCGCAGCGGTATCATTATCCAGTTCGGTTTCCACAGCGGGTTCCATGACGGCTTCGGCGTGCACGGATTCCACCAACGGGAATTCCGCGGCGGGTACGGGCGCGGTCACCGCTATGGGTACGGCCACAGGCGGCATCACGGTTATGGCCATCGGTATGGTGGCCACCATAACCATTTCCGGCATCGTCACGATTTTCGGCGTCATCGCTTCGGCCATGGTCCTAAGGCGCGGGCGCGCTTCCGCTAGTAGGCATTGGCCGGAATAATGCCGAGGGCCGTTTTCGGCGTATTGCCCAGGATGGGCGTCGATCCGGAACGCCGGGAACGCTGCGCTTATCCCGGCCTACCGTTCGTCTTCGTCTCTTCGGCGCCGCAGCCCTATTGCCTGGCGGTCCGCCAAAGGCGTTATGCTGCCGCTCGGCGTTGTATACACGGGAGGTATCATGTCGAACGAGAAGAAGCCGGTGGCCGTTGAGGCGAAAGCGACGCCTCCGCGCAGCAAGCCGTCCAATTACCCCGAGCCGTTTGCGTCCCGGCTCGGCGGCCGACAGAAGCATCCGCTGGGGAATCTGTTCGGGCTGAGCAATTTCGGTGTCAATCTCACCCGGCTGGCGCCCGGTGCCATGTCGGCCCTGCGTCACTGGCATTCGAAGCAGGACGAGTTCGTGTACGTGCTGGAAGGGCAGCCCACATTGTATACGGACGAAGGACCAACCCGGCTCGCGCCGGGGATGTGCGCCGGGTTTCCCGCTGGCGACGGCAATGGCCATCATCTGGTGAACGGAACCTCGGAGGAGGTGGTGTACCTGGAGATTGGCGACCGCACGCCCGGGGATCAGGGGAACTACCCGGATGACGACCTGAAGGCGGTGATGGTGGACGGCCGATGGCGCTTTACCCACAAGGACGGCACGCCCTACGACTAGCCCGGGCGGCGGCTGTCTCCGGGCGACGCCAGTTTTCGGATCGGCGCAATCCGCGCCCGTCGGTGTCGGTCGCCCCATTGTGGCCCTGCTAACATGCAGGATGTGGACCTGTTGTGACGATGTGCCGGTCGGAACGGGGCGTCGGTGCAGTCTGTCCAACAAAGTGTGACTGCCTTGCGGCAGGTCAAGGCAGACGAGCGCGCCCGGCGGCTTACTGTGTGTTCGTTCGGGCGGGCGTGTACACGCACCCTGACAACGTTGTAGACGGGAGTTGACGATGCGCATGGCGTTCGATCCCAGCCGCGATGCAGACGCGTGGCGTCAGGCGGGGGATGCCGCTGACAAGGGCGGCGCGCTGGTGGACCGCTTCGGCCGCAGCAAGAAGAAGCTGCGTCTGTCGTTGACGGACCGGTGCAACTTCCGCTGCGGTTACTGCATGCCGGAAGACCCGGAGTGGCTGCCCAAGGAGCAGATTCTCACCTACGAGGAGCTGCACGGCATCGCGGAGATGTTCGTGACCCGAATGGGGGTGACCAACATCCGTCTCACCGGCGGCGAGCCGCTGGTGCGGCGCGGCGTTCCCAAGTTCCTGGGGCGGCTTGCCGAGCTCAAGGGTTCGGGGCTGGAGCGGATTTCCATGACCACCAACGGGGTGCTGCTGCCGCGCCACGCCAAGGCCCTGGTGGAGGCGGGGCTGGACGATGCCAACGTCAGTATCGACTCCCTGGATCCGGAGCGTTTCCGGGCCATGACCGGCGGCGGGGATGTGGACCAGGTGCTGGAAGGCATTCGCGCCGCGCGGGATGCTGGCCTGTCGCTCAAACTCAACGCCGTGGTGATTCGCGGCGAGAACGAGGACGATGTGGTGCCGCTGGCCCGGTGGGCGCGGCAGGAAGGTGTGCCGCTGCGCTTCATCGAGTTCATGCCGCTGGACGCCCGAGGCGGCTGGCAGCCGGAGCGCGTGGTGCCGGAACGGGAGATCATCGAGGCGTTGTCCGAGCACTTCGAGGTCGAGCCCATTCCGCGGACTCGCGAACCGGCAACGTACTACATGCTGGACGGCGACTACCGGCTCGGGGTGATTTCCACGGTGTCCAACCCCTTCTGCTCCAGTTGCGACCGGGTGCGTGTCACCGCCACCGGCGAGATCTATCCCTGCCTGTTCTCGCCGGTGTGCACGGATCTGAAGACGCCCCTTCGCGACGGCGCGGGTCCCGCCGATCTGGAGCGGGTCATTCGCGGCGCGGTGTGGCGCAAGGGCAAGGGATTCGTGGAAAGTGCCGGCTACGTGGACCGGGCGATTACGATGCACGGTCTGGGCGGCTGAGCACCATCACGCCGGGCGGATACGCTCGAGAGGAATCCGAGGGGAAGACAGCATATGCAATTCGTATTGTGCGGCGTGCTGAGCGAAACCGCCGGCGCGGAACGCATGGAAGTCGATCTGCCTGGTCCCATGCGGGTGGATGAAGCGCTGCAGCACCTTGTTCAGCGGGTGCCGGCGCTGGAGCAGCTACTGCCGCGCGTGGCCTGCGCCATCGGTGACGAGCTCATACCCCGCTCGGAACTCGTCGAGGATCATCAGGCGCTGGTGCTCCTGCCGCCGGTCAGCGGTGGTTGACCGCATTTCCGACCCACAACCGGCACTGGAGAATTCGTGGAGAACCGAATGGAGCACATCACCGACGCCCCGCTGGACCTGAGCGCCCTGCTGGCGGAGACGGAGAACCCCGCCAGCGGCGCGCTCGTGGTGTTTGCCGGCACCGTGCGCAATCATCACGAAGGCCAGCAGGTCAGCCGCATGCAGTACACGGCCTACAAGCCCCTGGCCGAGCGCGTTCTCGGGGAGCTGGAAGACGAAGTGAAGCGACGCTTCGGCGTTCAGGAATGCCGCATCGTCCACCGCACGGGCGATCTCGCCATCGGCGACGCCAGCGTGCTCGTGGTGGTGCGCTCGGCCCATCGTGAGGATGCCTTCGAGGCCGGCAAGTACGCCATCGATACGCTGAAAGTGCGCGTTCCCGTCTGGAAGAACGATTTCTTCGCCGATGGCCGCCAGTCCTATCAGGACGGCGTGCCTCTGAGCTCCTCCGACCACAACGAAGAAACGGGCAAGGAATGATCTCCATTTCCGAGGCGCTGTCGCTGTGCCGCGAGGCGGTGCGGCCGTTGCCGCAGGTGACACTGGGGCTGGAAGCCGCGCTGGGGCGCGTCGTTGCCCAGGCGCCCGCGTCCGCCGTGGACCTGCCGCCGTTTCCCCAGAGCGGAATGGACGGCTATGCCGTGGTGGCCGCCGATACTCGCGGCGCCACCCCGCAGAGCCCGGTGCGTCTGCGCCGCAGCGGGGTCGTAGCCGCCGCCACCCAGGATCGGTGGCCGGAGATCGAATCCGGCCACGCCGCTCGGATATTCACGGGCGGCGTTGTCCCCAAGGGGGCCGATGCGGTGGTCCGCCAGGAAATCGTGACGGTGGACGGGGACGACGTTCTGCTCAGCGAGCCCGTGCCGGAAGGCAATAACGTCCGCGCTCAGGGCGAAGAGCTCACCGTCGGTACGCCGCTCATGGAGGCGGGCAACCGCCTGACGCCGGCCCGCCTGGCCTCGCTGGCCGCTGCCGGCGTCGAGGAGGTCACCGTCTACCGGGCACCCGCGGTGCGGGTGATCATCACCGGCGACGAAGTGAAGCCCATCGGCGAACCCTTGCCCCTGGGGGCCGTGAACGACGCCAACGGGCCGTTTCTTCGGGCCTGGCTGCGGGATCGTGGGATCACCGACGTGCGCGTCCATTACGTCAGCGACGACGACGTCAGCCACCGTGAGGCCCTGTCCGAGTGCCTGGAGGACGGTGACCTGGTGGTTACCGCCGGCGGCGTGTCCGTGGGGGAAAAGGACCTGGTCATCCCCGTGGCGGAGTCGCTGGGCGTGGAGCGTTTGTTCTGGCGCGTCCGCCAGAAGCCGGGCAAGCCGCTTTACCTGGGCGTCGGCGAACGTGGCGTACCGCTGCTCGGGCTGCCGGGCAATCCGGCCACCGTGGTGGTGGGCGCCAACGTGTATCTGCGCTGTTTGCTGGACGGGCTCGACGGAGTGTCGGCCACGGCGCCCTGCTTCCACCAGGGGGTGGCGGCATCCCCGATCCCGCGGGACAGCAAGCGCGACTGCTGGGTTCGCGGCCGCTGGGAAACGGACGCCACCGGCGTGGTTCGCCTCTCGCCCCTGAGCGGGCAGGCGTCTCACATGCTGAGCAACCTGGCGGCGGCGGATGCGCTCATGTACGTGCCCGCCGGTGAGGGCGACCTGCCCGCCGACACCGCCGTGCCGTGGCTGACCCTGTAACGGGCGCTATTTGCGGAAAAGCCAGAGGATGAGGCTGATCACCAGGCTGATGAGTATCGACGTGGTGATCGGGAAATAGAATCCGAAGCCGTCCTTGCGAAAGCTGATGTCCCCGGGCAGGCGACCCAGCCCAAGCTTGCCGATAACCGGCCAGAGCAGGCCCACCAGCAGCACGACCACGCCGATTGTGATGAGCAGGCGCTGCATGTCCATGTCCGCGGATCTGCCTGAGCCGGAACGCTACGGCGCGGTATGCTTCTCCACGCCGCCATCCGTGCCCAGGAGCAGGATGTCCGCGGGCCGCAGCGCGAAGATCCCTACCGTCACCACACCCGGGATATCGTTGATCTCCCGCTCCATGTGAATGGGCTCCATGATCTGCAGATTGCGGACATCCAGAATGATGTTGCCGTTGTCCGTCGTGAATCCGCCGCGCAGCTCGGGCTGTCCGCCCAGCTTGGCGAGCTCCCGGGCCACGTAGCTGCGGGCCATGGGGATCACTTCCACGGGCAGCGGGAAGCTGCCGAGCACGTCCACCCGCTTGGAGGCGTCCGCCACGCACACGAACCGGCGACTGGCCGCCGCCACGATCTTCTCGCGGGTCAGTGCGCCGCCGCCGCCCTTGATCATCTGCAGGTGGCGGTTGACCTCGTCGGCGCCGTCCACGTAGACGGGCAGCTCGTCCACGTCGTTGAGGGCCAGCACGTCGATGCCGTGGGCCTTGAGCCGCTGGGTGGAGGCCTCCGAGCTGGAGACCGCGCCGCGGATGTCGTTGCGCATTCCGGCCAGGGCGTCGATGAAGTGGTTCACCGTGGAGCCGGTTCCCACACCCACGACCGAGCCGGGCTGAACGTATTCCAGTGCCGCCTCGCCGGCCGCCTTCTTCTGCGCGTCCGAAGCCATGATCCGATTCCTTCGGCAAGTGAGACAGACCATGATAGTCCCCGCCCCACACGGGTGAAAGGGGCGCCGCTTATCACATTGCGGCGGATCTTTTACACTGCCCTCTCCCGCAAACCCGCCGGCATGCACAACGGAATGAAAAAAGGCTACCTGCAGAAGATCCTCACCGCCTGTGTCTACGACGTCGCGCGGCTGACGCCGCTGGACGAGGCGCAGAACCTCACCAACCGCCTGGGCAACAATGTGCTGCTCAAACGCGAGGACCTCCAGCCCGTGTTCTCGTTCAAGATCCGTGGCGCCTACAACAAGATCTCCGGGCTGTCCCGCGAGCAGCTGGAGCGCGGCGTGATCTGCTCCTCCGCCGGCAACCACGCCCAGGGCGTGGCGCTTGCGGCGAGGAAGCTGGGCATCAAGTCCGTCATCGTCATGCCGCGCACGGCGCCGGCGATCAAGGTGAACGCGGTGCGCAACTTCGGCGGCCGCGTGGTGCTGCACGGCGACAGTTACGACGAGGCCAAGGCCCATGCCGAGAAACTGGTGGAAGAGCGGGGCCTGACCTACATCCCGCCCTACGACGACAAGGACGTGATCGCCGGCCAGGGCACCGTAGGGATGGAGATACTGAGCCAGCACCCGAGGCCGCTGGACGCCATCTTCGTGCCCGTGGGCGGCGGCGGCCTGATCGCCGGCATCGCCGCCTACGTCAAGCAGGTGCGCCCGGACGTGAAGGTGATCGCGGTGGAGCCGGAAGACGCGCCGACCCTGAAACGCGCCATGGACGCCGGCCGGCGGGTGACGCTGGATGAAGTGGGGATCTTCGTCGACGGCGTCGCCGTGCGCCAGATCGGCAAGGAGCCCTTTGCCGTCTGCAAGGATCACGTGGACGACTGCATCCTTGTCTCCACCGACGAGGTCTGCGCCGCCATCAAGGACATCTTTGACGACACCCGCTCCGTGATGGAACCGGCGGGCGCGCTGGCGGTGGCCGGGTTGAAGAAGTACGCCGAGCGGGAGGGGCTCCGCGACAAGACCCTGGTGGCCGTCAATTCCGGCGCCAACATGAACTTCAGCCGGCTCTCCCACGTGGCCGAGCGCGCCGAGCTGGGCGAGCACCGCGAGGCGGTTCTCGCCGTCACCATCCCGGAGCGCCCCGGCAGTTTCCGGGAGTTCTGCGAAACCATCGGATCGCGGTCCATCACCGAGTTCAACTACCGCTTCTCCGACCCCTCCGAGGCGCACGTGTTCGCCGGCGTGGCCCTTACCGACGGCCAGGATGAACGTGAATCCCTGATCCATGCCCTGCGCGAGCGCGGCTACCCCGTATTGGATCTCACCGACGACGAAATGGCCAAGGTCCACCTGCGCCATATGGTCGGCGGCCGCGGGCACAACGTGGAAAACGAGATCATCTACCACTTCGAGTTCCCGGAGCGTCCGGGAGCGCTGCTGAAATTCCTGCGCCGCCTGGGCAAGCGCTGGAACATCTCCATGTTCCACTACCGCAACCACGGCGCCGACTACGGCCGGGTGCTGGTGGGCATTCAGGTGGCCCCGGAGCAGCGTGAGCGCTTCCGCGAGAGCATCGACCAGCTGGGCTATCCGTATCGCGACGAGAGTGATAATCCGGCGTACGCGTTGTTTCTCAGTTGAATGGTTAATTGGTTGATTGGTTAATTCGTTAGCTGGTAGGCCGGAATAAGCGCAGCGTTTCCGGCATTTCGGGGTGGAGGTCGCCCCGGGGCAATCGGGTCGACTGGTTAATCGGTTAAACGGTTAATCGGGGTAGGGTGCGCCGTGCGCACCGCGAGCCGGGTTGGTGCGCACGGCGCACCCTACGGTCGTGTTACCCGATGGGATAGGGTCAGCGCGCCGCAGGATGGTCAGAGCGAAGCGATGCCCATCATCGACCGGGAAAGGCCCGGGCACAGAATCACTGGACATCACCTGGTGAGGCTGCATCCTGCGCACAGTCCACAGTCCACAGTCCACAGTCCACAGTCCACAGTCCACAGTCCACAGTCCACAGTCCACAGCCTACACTCCGTGAATCCTCGCTTTCCCAAACCTTTGAATCTTTAAATCCTTCGCGCCTTCAGTCCCGCAGTCCCTGTCTGTAGCATGGTCGCTTCCATGAGATGCCCCGGCAGGCACTCCCGGTTTGGTCAATAATGCGGGTCGGTTGCGACCGCCCCCGAAGGAGGGAGACGATGAGCGCAGAGACCTTTCGTGCATTCCGTGTCACCCAGCAGGACGACGGTAGCTTCACCCGCGGTATCGAGACGCTGAGCCGGGACGATCTCCCCGCCGGCGACGTGGTGATCCGGGTTCACTATTCCGCGCTGAACTACAAGGACGCCCTCTCCGCCAGCGGCAACAAGGGGGTTACCCGCAACTTCCCGCACACGCCCGGCATCGACGCCGCCGGCGTGGTGGAGGAAAGCAGCAGCCCGGACTGGTTCGAGGGCGACGAAGTCATCGTCACCAGCTACGACCTGGGAATGAATACCGACGGCGGTTTCGCCGAATACATCCGTGTGCCGGCGGACTGGGTGGTGGCCAAGCCGGAAGGGCTGTCGCTGCGGGATTCCATGATTCTGGGCACGGCGGGCTTTACTGCCGCGCTGTGCGTGCAGGAACTCGTGGGCAAGGACGTTCGGCCGGAAAACGGCGAGGTTCTGGTGACCGGCGCCACGGGTGGTGTCGGCAGCATGGCCGTGGCCCTGCTCTCCGGGCTCGGCTATACGGTTGCCGCCGGCACCGGCAAGGCGGACGCCGAGGAGTGGCTGAAAGGGCTGGGCGCCCAACGGATAGTGCCGAGGGAGGAGCTCACCGACGATTCCGGGCGGCCGCTTCTCAAGGGTGTCTGGGCCGGTGTGGTGGATACCGTCGGCGGCGACATTCTCGCCACGGCCCTGAAGACCACGGCCTATCGTGGTGCCGTATCCTGCTGCGGGCTGGTGGCCTCCCCGGAACTCCACACCACGGTGATGCCGTTCATTCTCCGTCATGTGAGCCTGCTGGGCGTGGATTCGCAGAACACCCCCACGGAGATTCGTCGGGAGATCTGGCGCAAGCTGGCCGGCGACTGGCGCCCGGCAAACCTGGACGAGATGGCGACGGAGATCGGTATGGACGGTCTCGACGAGGCCGTCGGCCGCATTCTCAAGGGCGGCGTCCGTGGCCGCGTCCTCGTGAATATCGGCGGCTGATCCGCCGACTCGCTGCGCTGCAGGGACGCGCTAGGGCCGCGCGGAGGCGACCAGCGGAAGGTCGCGTTCCCGGGCCCACGCGTTCCAGGCCGCCGCGTCGCCTTCGCGAAAACGGGTGGCGAGACCGTCGTGGCTGAGTGCGGTCAGGCCCAGGGCGTTGCGCAGGCCATCCCGGAAATGCGGCTCCAGGCAGGCGACGGCCACGATACCGTCCGCGCAGGCATAGAGGCCGTACTCCGGGATGCCGCCACCCAGCAGACCGCCGGCGCCGGTGGCACCATAGCGCAGCGGCTCGGCGAAGATCTCGGCCGCCTCGGCGAGGGCCACGGTTTCGCATCCCGCCTCACCGCCTCGCTGACGCTGCAGCAACAGGGCCAGGGCCGCCGTCACCGCGCGTTCCGCGCCGCCGAGGTCCGCGAGCAGCGTGCGGGGCATGGTGGTATCCGCGACCAGTCCCGCTTCCATCTGATACGTAAGGTCGTGTCCCGGTACGCTGTCATGGGGCGGCGAGTGTCCCAC
>JASFMS010000027.1:0-9450 GCA_050117435.1 Ectothiorhodospiraceae bacterium
CGAGGTTGCCGCCCAGCTGCTTGATCTCCGCGTTCACCACGTCCATGCCGACGCCGCGGCCCGCGATCTGCGTCACCTTCTCCGCGGTACTGAAGCCGGACTCCAGCACGAACTGCATGATCTCCTTGTCGGTCAGCGGCGCGGTTTCGGCCATCAGACCCTGGGCGACCGCCTTGCGCCGGATCGCCTCGAGGTTCATGCCGGAGCCGTCGTCGGAGACGCGGATGACCACGTCGGCGCCCTCCCGGTCCAGGGACACGCTGATGGTGCCGCTCTGCGGCTTGCCCGCGGCCTGCCGCTCGGCGGGAGACTCGATTCCGTGCGCCACGGCGTTGCGAAGCATGTGTTCCAGAGGGGGGATCACCCTTTCCAGCACGGTGCGGTCCATCTCCCCTTCGGCCCCGAGCACCTTCAGCTGGGCGTTCTTGCCCAGTTCCTGGGAAGCCTGGCGCACGATGCGGCGCATGCGGGGCACCAGATTGGCGAACGGCACCATGCGCGTGCGCATGAGCCCGTCCTGAAGATCGGTATTCACCCGGGACTGCTGCAGCAGCAGTGTTTCGTTTTCCCGATTCAGGTTGGTCAGGGTCCCCTGAATGCTCATGAGGTCGTTCACACTCTCGGAGAGTGCTCGCGACAGCTCCTGGATGCGGGAGAAGCGGTCCATTTCCAGTGGATCGAAGTCCTCGTCGTAGCGGTCCGGGCGGTCGTTCTCCCGCTCGAACCGGTAGAGGATCTGGGCCTCCGTTTCGATCTCCAGGGTGCGCAGCTGCTCGCGCAGGCGCGACACCGTCTGATCCAGCTCGCTCAGATTGAAACCCACCGCGCCGCTCTGCTGCTCCAGGCGCGAGCGGTAGATGCTGACCTCGCCGGCATAATTGACCATGTTGTCCAGCAGGTCGGAGCGCACCCGCACGACGTCACCCTGGCGTCGGGCCTCGGGTGGCTCCGGCGTCGTATCCGGTTTCGGGCCTGTCTCCGCAGGTTCGGGTCGCGCCGGCATCGCGCCCCGCTCGCTGGCCTCGGCCTCCGCGGCGGCTGGCTCTGCGGCAGGCGTCGCGGCGGGATCCGCGGTTGCCGAATCCGGATGCGCGTCACCGCCCTCCCGCAGCGCCTCCATCTTCGCGAACAAGTCGTCCGCGGCGGCCAGCGGCTGTTCTTCCTCGGCGCTGTCCCGCATGGCGATCAGGCGATCATTTACCTGCTCCATGAGATCGAACAGGTCGTGGGAGACCGGTACATTGCCGGCGTCCACTTCCCTGAGCAGGGTTTCCAATGCGTGACTGAGGTCGGCGATGGGCCGGAATCCGGCCATGCGGGCGCCGCCCTTGAGCGTGTGCAGAGAGCGCTGCAATTCGGTCACGAACTGATCGTCGTCCGGTACCTGGCGCCAGTCGTGGACCATCGACTCTGCACCGCCGAGGATTTCCGTCGCCTCCTCGAGGAACACATCCACCAGTTCGTGATCGGGCGCCGCTTCCTCCTCGGCGGGCGCGGCCTGGCGCCCTCCGCGCAACTCCTCCACCCGGGCGATCAGGGCCTCGGGCGCCGCGACGGATTCCCCGCGGGACGCTGCGGCAACCATGTCGCCGACACGGTCCAGGCACTCGTGCAGAAGCTCGAAGAACCGGTCGTCCGCGGGCACGCGGTTTTCGGCGACGTCGGCCGCCAGACTTTCAAGCGCATGGCAGAGATGGCCGATGCCATTGAAACCCGCCAGTCGGGCTCCGCCCTTCAGCGTATGCAGCGAACGGTGCAGCTCCGCCGTGTGCCCTTCCGCTTCCGGGGAGTCCTCCCAGCGCTGGATGGTGGTGTCGAGAAAGCCGAGGATGTCCTCCGCTTCCTCCAGGAAGATGGCGGCCAGTTCCGGGTCCATCTCCTCGGCCGCAGCGGGCTCGGTGGTGCCTTCGGCCTTTTCCGGACCCTGTTCCGGCTCTGGAGAGGGCGCCGCCTCGGGCAACGGCTCGGCGATCGCGTCGATGGGCTCGTGCTCCGATACGGTTTCCGGCTCCGCGTCCGACTCGGCGAATCGCGGCGCCGGACCATCGGTATCGTCCGCGGCAGGCTCCGGTTCCGAGAAGGCACGAGCCTCCAGAGACGGCGCCGTATCCCGCCCGCGTCGCGCCTCGACCTCGTCGATCAGATCGTCCACGCCGGGTACCGCCGCTCCGGAACGGCCCAGCGCCTCGAGTATCTCTTCCGTGCGCTCGGCCGCGCGCTCAAGCAGGGAGCGGTCTTCCTCGTCGAGCAGCCGCTCCTCGGCGTAGCGGCTGCGGGCAAACTCCTCCAGCTTGCGCCCCAGACGTGCCACCGGGTCCACTTCCGCCATTCGAGCGCTACCGCTCAGGGTGTGAAGCGAACGAATCAGGCGCTCGTCGACGCGGCAGCGTCCGGAATAGGATTCCCGGCAGCCCTCCAGAAACTCTCGAATGTTCGCAAGGTGGTCGGCGGTTTCCTTGCTGAAGATCTCGTAGAGCGCCGGATCCATGGCTGGCCCCGGCTCTTGCCCGGTTTCCTCCCCGTCACCGACATCCGCGTCGGACGGTTCCTCGGGTGCGGAGACCTCGATTTCCTCGAAGTCCTCCGCGATCTCCGGCCACTCCCCGGCGGTGTCGAATCCGCCGTCGTTGTCGACGCCGGCATCCCCCTCGCCACCGAGGTCGACCGTGAGCCACTCCTCGGCGTCGCTGTCCAACGCGGCGGGATCCTCCCCGCGCAGCTCGATCTCCGAGGCACCCTCGTCCGGCGCCAGTTCGTCGGGCCCATTCGTCCCTTCCAACGTATCGGGCAGTTCCAGGTCCTCGTCGGCCTGGAGCCCGGCGGCGCCGGCCCCGGTCTCGGGTTCACCGGCCGCATCAACGCTCTCGGTGTCTGACTGAACGTTGCCGGAAGGGGTTTCGGCTTCAGCCGGGGCAGTCGCCGTCGGCGTCTCTCCCGCCGCGCCGTCCTCTTCATCCCAGGTGGGGTCGGCAAGCATTGCGGCACGGCGCATGAGTCCGCGGACGTCGCTGTCCGGCGCCGGCCCGCCCTCAAGCTCGCGCACCAGGGCCGGTGCCTGCTGGATCGTCTCGTCGACGATTTCGTAGATGGACTCGCCCGGCTGCAGCGAGCGATCCAGAACCCGGTTGAGCAGATTCTCGACGGACCAGGCGAGCTCACCCAGTAGCAGCGCGCCGGCGAGACGGCCACTGCCCTTGAGGGTGTGGAACATCCGCCGGGTGGTCAGCAGCGCATCGTGATCCTCGGGATTGGAACGCCAGCGCGGGAACACCTCCCGCAGCGTTTCCACTACCTCGTCGGCTTCCTCTACGAAGACTTCGAGAATGTCGGGATCCACTTCAGCGGATCGCACGGCCACGTCCAGGTCCACCCGGCCACGCTTCTTGCTGAAGTCGATTCCCGGCTCCGGGGACGTCGACTCCGGAACCGGCGGGTTTTCCGCCGGTGCGGTTTCCTCGGCCTGCTGTTCTGCGCCTTCGTTGTCGAGTTCCGCCGTGGCCTCCGACGCCGTGGACGCCTCCGGCGGCGCGAAGCCGAGGCGGCGCAGGCTGTTCTCCGCGACATCCAGGGCCTGTTCGCCAGGCCCACGGCCGTCCCGAACGGCCTCCAGGTAATACTCGATGCCCGTTATGGTGTCCGCCAGATCGTCGAGAACGTCCGCGTCCGGCACCTCGCCACTCGCCCGCAGGCCTTCGCCCAGATAGCGCTGAGCGGCGTTCACCAGCTCTGACGCCCGTCCGAGTTCCATGACGTCCAGGGCCCCGCGAATCGTCTCGAAACGCTCCGCAAGGCCGTTCAGGTTTTCCGGATCGTGACTCTCCAGGAAACGGTTTATGCCTTCCTTGACGTGGCCAACCTCGGCAATGGCCTCGTCTATCACGGTCGCATACACACCGCGGTATTCGCTTTCGAACAGGCGCGCCTCGGGATCGACCTCCTCGCCTTCCTGCTCGTCGTTCCCGGCGGCGTCGACCAGGCCGTCCAGGGTCGCCTCCACGTACAGCAGCGCCTCGGCTGCACGCAGAAGTCGCGCCTCGTCCGGCGACTCCTGGCCACTCGTTTGTTCCAGCAGCTGCTGTTGTTCCTGAACGACCCGACGCGGGCCGCTCTGTCCCAGCATTCCCAGGGTATCGGCAACGCGTTGCAGAGCCGCGGCGGCGTCGCTCAACTGATCAGGCCCCTGCACGCTGCCGCGCACCATGAGGTCCAGCGTGTCCTTGACGCCTTCCAGGTCCTCGCGCAACAGATCGGCAACCCCGCGGAGGGCGGACGCGCCGGGGCCGAAGACCCCCTCCCTCGCCTGCTCCAGCGCCTGCTGTTCGCCCAGGAGACGGTCCAGATCGAAAAGCTCGCTGATGGTCTCCAGGCGTTCGGTGCCCCGGCCAGCAAGGCCGATGTAATAGAGAAGCCCCCTCAGCAGGTCGTCCGCCGGCGGCACTTCGCGATCATTGGCCAGCGCCGTCATGCGCCGCTCCAGTGCGCCGAGAAGGCTGCGCACGGCGGCAGTGTGTTCCTCCAGGTCGCCGGTCGCCAGGGCGTCGAGCAGGCCGCCGGCGAGCCACCACGGCAGCGCCGCGGTTTCGTCCTCAGCGGCTGCGTCGAGGGACTCCACGGCGGCGACCATGAGCTCGATACCGCGTTGCGCCTGCCTGCCCCTCAGGAAAGCCAGCAAGCCTCGCTGGTACTTCGTTCGGGCCGCTCGCGCGGCCTCCTTGAGGGAATCAGCCTCACGCTCGAGACGCGCGGGGAGTTCCACCTGAAGGTCTGGACCGAAGAGGGTGCTCTGGGTGACCAGGGGCTGGCCGCGGGCGGCGCGCAGCTCATTGACCAGCGGCAGGATGAGTATCGCCGCATCACGCTGGCCGGCCTCCACGCGCTCCAGGTAGTCCCTCAGCCGAAGGATCGCCCGCATCAGGACTTCCGCGGCCATGTCTCGACCGCCGCTGGTCTTTTCGTCGATCAGCGCCCGGCCGAGCTCCTCCATCTCCTCGGTCAACATCGCCGCGCCGCCGAGCTCCAGCATCTGCAATATGCCGTGGACCTGGTGCAGGTGGGTGACGCAGAACTGAAGCTGGGTCCGGTCCTCGGGCTCCTCGGCAAAGCGACCGAGCGCCTCGGCCGCGTCATGCAGCGTTTCGTCGAGCTCGCGCTTGACCCACCGCAGCGTGCTGTGGTCGATGTCCGTCTGTCCGTTCATTTTCGCCACCCGTGCCGTGGAAGCGCCGGTACCATGCGCGACGCGGGGCGGTGGTCGCGCGTGTCCGCCGTGGCGCCGCGCCCATCGCCCCCGATCTGCCTGACGCCGATACCGGAATGCATTCGGTTATTCCCCCTTGCGGCGGAAGGCCAATACCTGCGGCCCGCCAATCCGCTCCAGCTCCGGATGGGACCAGCCGATGATCTCACCGGCTCCCAGCACCAGGGTGCCGCCCGGCCGAAGGTGCCCAGCCAGACCGTCCAGGATGCGCATGCGGTGCTCGCGGTCGAAATAGATGAGAACATTCTGGCAGTAGATCAGGTCCATGCCGCCCAGCGGCGCCGCGTCGGCCTCGAGCAGGTTCAACTGTGCGAAACAGCTTCGGCGCCGCAGCCTCTCGGCGACCCGGAAACGCCCGCCGGAGGCGGGCTCGCAGTATTCGTCACGATAGAGAGTCGGTATGCCGGCGAGCCGACGCTCGGGATAGACTCCGGCCCGCGCGGTGGCGAGGGCATGGAGACTGATATCGCTGCCCGTCACGCCGTAATAGGGCCGCTGCCCCTCCCGGCGCAGGTGGCGATCCAGGATCATCGCCAGGCTGAACGCTTCTTCGCCGGTCGCACAGCCGGCGCTCCACAGCTGGGGCGATTCCCCCGCCGCGACCTGCTGTGTCAGCCGCGGGAGGCAGTCCCGCACCACGAAGTCCATCGCCGAGGGATCCCGGAAAAAGCGGGTTTCCTGGACGGTCAGCCGATCCACCAGCGACGTCCACTCCAGGCTGCCCGCGCGGCCGGATACCAGGAATTCGCGATAGTCGTCGAATTCGAGGAATCCCAGCTCACGCATCCGCAACGCCACACTCGTCACCAGAAACGACTTGCGCTCCGCCGGCAGATGCATGCCGGTGCGCTCGCGCAGCAGCTCCGCCCACTCGCGGAACTGCCCGTCGTCCATGGCCGGGAGGCGCTCGCCTCCCCGGCGGTCATCCAGGACCAACTGATCCGTCGCCAGCGTCGACAACGCCATCAACCCCCTATTCCGGCAGCTTGAAGCCGGCCACCGAGTTGCGAAGCTCGTTCGCCAGGTCCGCCAGATTGCCGATGGAGGTCGCGGTCTCGTTGGTGCCCGCCGATGTCTGCGACGTGATCTCCTGGATGACGTTCATCGTGTCGGAGATGTTGGCCGCCGCATTGGCCTGCTGACGCGCCGCCTCGGAGATGTTCTGGATCAGCCCGGCGAGCTGCTGGGAGACGTTCTCGATCTCGCGCAGCGCCTCGCCGGCCTCCTCGGCCTGCCTGGCGCCTGAGACCACCCCGGAGGTGCTCTCCTCCATGGAGATGACAGCCTCGTTGGTGTCGGTCTGGATGGTCTTGACCAGTGCCTCGATCTGTTTGGTGGCGTTACCGGAGCGCTCGGCCAGTCGCTGAACCTCGTCGGCCACCACCGCGAAGCCGCGGCCGGACTCGCCGGCCATGGCCGCCTGGATGGAGGCGTTCAATGCGAGGATGTTCGTCTGGTCGGCGATGTCGTTGATGAGCTCGACGATGTTGCCGATCTCCTGGGAGGACTCGCCGAGACGCTTGATCCGCTTGGAGGTCTCCTGGATCTGCTCGCGGATGGTGTCCATTCCGTCGATGGTCCGCTGCACCGTCTCGGCACCCTTGAGCGCGAGCTCCACCGACTGCTGGGCGACTCGGGCGGATTCCTCGGCGTTGCGGGACACCTGGTCGATGGAGACCGCCATCTCGTTCACGGCCGCTGAAGCAGCGGTGATCTGGTGAGCCTGATGGTCCGATGCCTCGGCGAGGTGCATCGCCGTGGCCTGGGTCTGCTGCGCCGCCGAGGAGACCTGGACGGAGGTCTCGTTAATCGTGGTTGCCAGCCCGCGCAACGCGTCGATGGCGTCGTTGAAGGCGTCACCGATGGCACCGGTGATTTCCTCGCCCACCGATGCCTGCACGGTGAGGTCGCCTTCCTTCAGCCCCTCGATTTCGTCCAGCAGGTTGAGGATGGCTTCCTGATTCTTGCGGTTCTCTTCGTCCACCGACGCGCGCTCGGCCTCGGTGGAGGCGAGATCGGCCTGGGTGATGAAGCGCGAGAGCACGCCGCGCACCACCAGCAGAATGATGGCAATGCCGCCGAAGAGGAATCCGAACCAGCTCTTGACCGGACGCTGCTCGTCCAGCCCCTGGTAGACGGAGCTCAGATAGTTGGTGGTGGCGAGCAGCTTCTCGGAAGTAATGAAGATATCGTCGGCAGCGTCACGCACCCGGAACAGCTCGGGAGACTGCTGCAGAATCTTGTCGATCTGGGAGGCCATACCCGAGTAAACGGAGGCCATCTGCTTGAGCAGCCCGACGCTCTTGCTGTCGTTGACGGCGGGAATGCCCATGTTGGAGTCGCCCTGGCGCAGCCCCTGCAGCAGCTGCCCGAATTTGGCGGTGGCGCTGCCGAGCCGCTCCGATGCGGTCATGTTACCGATGCCGCCGCGGAGCATTTCGCCGATGTTGCGGCCCATGCGCTCGGCGTACAGCTGTTCGCGGGTGGCGTAATAAACCTGATCGCGGTCAGCGCCAACCTTGGTCAACCGCTCGGAGAGCTGCTCGGCGAGCCCCTGCAGACGCGGGATATTGACCCGGAAGCGTTCCGCCGTCTCGTTGACGGCGATGACCATGTCCCGGCGCTCCAGGATCGTATCCACATCCTTGCGCATGCTCTGCCAGGGCCTGACCACCTTGTCCAGCGCCCTGGAGGCATCCGGGGACATCTGGTCGGTGGCCGGCAGCCCGGTGGCCTCGTCACCGCTCACCAGCTTGTCGATACTGGTCTGGAGCTGCGTCCGCGACTCTTTCAGCAGCGCGAAGGCATCGGTCTTGCCGTTCGCCGCCTCCGAGGCGTTTTTCGCGATCTTCTGCGACAGCACCCGAATGGACTCGGCGTTGGAAATGTACTCACGGTCGTATCGGCCGTAGTACGCCACGTAGGCAAAGCTGAGAATCATCAGGGCGATGGACACCACCACAAGCACGGTGAGTCCCGTACTGAGCTGCCTTAGCCCCGCGGCCTGGCGTTTTCCTGAAGACGCCTTCATGGTTTCATCCTCTCCGCGAAACAACATGCCGCCCGCCGTCGGACGGCCCCCTCTGTGTTCGATTCAGGCGGTCCGGGGCCGATCCCCGGTCATTCCGCCACCTTTAGAAACTGCGGATGGCCCGCCAGCGCCGCCATGCTGAAGATGGTCCAGTCGCTGCCGTCGCGCCGGAATACGCCGTCGACGTAGGGCTGCACGGAGTCGTCCTCTTGAGCCGGCGCCTGGCTGCGCTCCTCGCTGAAGAAGTGCCGCATACCGAGCACCTCATCAACCAGCAGACCGGCAGCGACGGAACCCTGCTCGATAACCATGACCCGGGTCAGGCGGGTGGCATTGACGCCGCCTTTGCCCAGGTACTGGCTCAGATCCATGATGGGAAGCAGGTTGCCGCGGACGTTGGCCACGCCCCAGACCCAGGACTTTGCCCTGGGCACCCGGGAGACCTGGGGGATCGTCAGGATCTCGGTGACCTCGCCCATGGGCGCGACGAAACGTCGTCCGCCGATACGAAAGCCGATGCCGCTCCACGTGTGGCGGGCATCTTCCTGCGCCGGCAGCTCGGCCCTGTGCTGCTCGCCGAGCCATTCCAGCCGCTGCAGTGTCTCGAATGGCGTCCTGGCCGCTACGGTGCTCATTGGTTCTAGCGTTTCAACGCCGCGTTGATCTTTTTCAGCAGCTCATCCTCGGTCACCGGCTTCGCAATGTAGTCGAGCGCGCCCTGACGCTTCGCCCAGATGCGGTCGGTGTCCTGCGTCTTGGTGCTGATCATGACGATGGGAATGGCCGAGGTTTCCGGATCCTTGGAGAGTTTCCGCGTCGCCTGGAAGCCGTTTACCCCGGGCATCACGATGTCCATCAGAATGACGTCGGGCTTCTCCGCCCGCGCCTTGTCCATGCCCTGTTCCCCGTCCTCCGCTACGGTGACGTCGAAACCGTGCCGTTCCAGCGTGGTTTTCAGGACGTGGGTCTCTGTCGGCGAGTCGTCGACAATCAGTATGCGCGTCATTCGAATTCCCCCGTTAAATCAATAACGTGCCCGGAACTCCGTCCCGACGCGGGATGCGCGGCGCCGGTATCGGTTCCTGGCGACGATCAATACCCGATCGGTGCGATCAGGCCGCCTTGGCCATGTGCCGCCGGATAGCGCCCAGCAATTCCTCGC
>JASFMS010000028.1:0-9182 GCA_050117435.1 Ectothiorhodospiraceae bacterium
GGAACGTTGGCCGCCGCCCGGCTTCTGACCACCGATCATGCGAAAGATATCCAGAGGCAGCGGAATCACCACGTTCTGGCTGGTCGAGGCGATGTCGGACAGGGTCTGCAGATAGCGCAGCTGCAGTGCTTCCGGCTGCGTGGCAATCCGCTTGGCCGCGTTGACCAATTGCTCCGCCGCCTGGAACTCGCCCTCGGCGTTGATGACCTTCGCCCGGCGGTTGCGCTCCGCCTCCGCCTGACGGGCAATGGCCCGAACCATGGATTCGTCCAGGTCCACGTGCTTGATTTCCACGTTGGCCACTTTGATGCCCCAGGCGTCCGTCTGCTCGTCCAGGATATCCTGGATATGGCCGTTGAGCTTGTCGCGCTCGGCCAGCATCTCGTCCAGCTCGTGCTGGCCGAGCACCGAGCGCAGCGTGGTCTGGGCCAGCTGACTGGTGGCGACGAAGAAGTCCTCCACCTGAATCACGGCCTTCTCGGGATCGACCACCCGGAAGTAGAGCACGGCATTCACCTTCACGGACACGTTGTCCCGGGAGATGACGTCCTGGCTGGGGATGTCCATGGTCACAAGGCGAAGATCGATCTTCACCGCCTGTTGAATCACCGGAATGACAAGCCGCAGCCCGGGCCCTTTCACCTTCCAGAAGCGTCCAAGCAGAAAAACCACGCCCCGCTCATACTCCCGGAACACCCGGAAAGACGCGATGATGATGGCGACGATAACGCCGGCAACGACTAGCGCGGGTATGGCCATGAAGCCCTCCTGACAGTGCGGCGCGAGGCCGGGCAATCCGTGGCGTGGTAAGGTCCGGCGCCGACGGTGCCGAACCGATCACACACTCCCACAGCATAGCGTTACCGATAGGGACGCAAAACCACTATGAGACAGGATTCCAACGCCCTGCTGCTCTACTGCCGCCCGGGATTCGAGGGCGACTGCGCGGCGGAGGTCACCGAAGTCGCCGCCAACCTCGAAGAAGCCGGCTACTGCCGTGCGAAACCGCACAGCGGCTTCGTCGTTTTTCAGGCTGTCACACCCGGCGCCGCGCGACGCCTGTGGACGGAACAGCGCTGGCGGGGGCTGGTCTTCGCTCGTCAGTGGCTCCTTATCCGGGCGGAGATCACCGGGCTTCCGACGAACGATCGTGCCGGACCTCTGGCTGAGGCGGTCGTTGCGTCCGGGCTCACGGAGATCAGCGAGGTCTGGCTTGAATTCCCCGACACCAACGCCGGCAAAGAGCTGTCACGTTTCTGCCGCAAGTTCACGCTACCGCTGACCCGAGCGCTCTCCGACCGCGGCGTGGGAGTCCGATCCGACAGCACGGCACCGCGGCTGCACGTCTTTTTCACCGACTCCGCCAGCGCCACCCTGGCCGTCTCCGCGCCGGGCAACAGCGCCCCCTGGCCTCTCGGCATACCCCGCCTGCGCATGGCGAAGGAGGCACCCAGCCGGTCCACCCTGAAGCTGGACGAGGCACTGCGCACGTTTCTCACCGATGCCGAGCGTCAGCGCCTGCTCGCCCCAGGCATGACGGCGGTGGATCTCGGAGCAGCGCCCGGAGGCTGGAGCTGGCAGCTTGCCCGGCGCGGGCTGCAGGTCACCGCCGTGGACAACGGCCCCATGAACCGGGATCTGCTGGACGACGGGCTGGTGGAGCACGTCCGCGCCGACGGCTTTCGCTATCGTCCGCCGAAAGCGGTGGACTGGCTGGTGTGCGACATTGTCGAACAACCACACCGTATCGCGCGTCTGATGGCGGACTGGCTGGCCCGTGGCGACTGCCGCGCCGCGGTCTTCAATCTCAAGCTCCCCATGAAACAGCGGTACCCCGCCGTCCGCGACGCGCTGGAGCTGATCGGCCGGCGCTTGCACAAGGCGGACGTCGCCTTCGACTCGGGCTGCAAGCAGCTCTACCACGACCGCGAGGAAGTGACGGTATACGTCGCACGACGCTCATGAACGGAGCATACCGCCGCCGCGAACGCTCTGTTCATGCCTGCCATGTGGCCCGCACGAGGCCTTTCGGCTATTGTCGCCGGGCCTGACGCCGGGCATGGGTGCACGCCCGGCGTCAGGCCCCTTTTCTCCGGTTCGAGGTAGTGCATGGCGACCACCGCGGCGGCCCTTCCACAACGCTCCCCCTGGGTGCTGGTCATCGCCGGCTGCCTGATAGCCATGGTTACCCTGGGGGTGCGAGCCATCTTCGGGCTCTTTGTGGAGCCCCTGTCCCAGGCCCACGGCTGGGGGCGGGAGATTTTCGCATTCGCCATCGCCCTCCAGAATCTCGTCTGGGGCGCGGCACAACCCTTTGCCGGCGCCTTCGCGGACCGTTTCGGAGCTGCACGCGTGCTCGCCGGCGGCGGATTGGTCTATGCCGCCGGCGTGGCGCTCATGGCGATGAGCCCCACTCCTCTGGCGGTCACCCTGTCCGGCGGTGTGATCGTCGGACTGGGCCTCGCCGGTGCGTCCTTCACCATCGTCCTCGCCGCCCTCGGCCGTCTGCTCCCGACACACAAGCGCTCCTGGGGGCTCGGAATCGCAACGGCTTCCGGCAGCCTTGGCCAGTTCCTGTTCGCCCCAGTGGGCCAGGCCTTCATTTCCGGCTACGGCTGGCAGACGGCGCTGATGCTCCTGGCTCTGTTCGTCGCGGTGGTTCCGCTTATGAGCCCGCCGCTGGCGGGCAGGGCCGATCAGACCGTAGACGCCGACGAAGCCGACCTGCGTTTTACCGACGCGCTGAGGCTGGCCGGAGGACACGGCAGTTACTGGCTTCTGGTGGCGGGCTTCTTCGTCTGCGGCTTCCATGTCACGTTCATTGCCGTGCATCTGCCGCCTTATCTGGTGGATCTTGGTGTCGGCAGCAGCATCGCCGCCTGGGCCATCGGCGTCATCGGGCTGTTCAACGTCGTCGGCGCCTATGCATCCGGTGTGCTGGGCGGCCGCCACAGCAAGCGCCATCTGCTCAGCCTGCTCTATACCGGCCGCGCAGCCGCCATTGCCGTATTTCTCGTACTGCCGAAGACACCCCTGGTGGTGCTGGGCTTCGGCGCGATCATGGGACTGCTGTGGCTGTCCACAGTGCCACTGACCTCCGGACTGGTGGCTGTCATGTTCGGTACCCGCTACCTGGGAACACTTTTCGGCTTCGTGTTCTTCTCCCATCAGGTCGGCGCCTTCCTGGGCGTCTGGCTGGGCGGCTTCGTCTACGAACGCACGGGCAGCTACGATCCCGTCTGGTGGCTGGGAATCGCGCTCGGTCTGTTCGCCGCGCTGGTGCACTGGCCGATACGCGAGCGGCGTGTGCCGGCCTTCGCCGCGGCGGTGTCGCCCGTCCGCGACAGTTAGCGGCCACCCCGCCGATGGCGTATCTTGCACCGCGGCATACGCGATGCAGAATCACAGACACCCCTAATGGACAACGCCGCCTGGTTCCTGCTGATCGGCACGCTGATGTTGACGATGGGCCTCACCGCGCCGGCCATTCGCCGCTTGCCGGTGACCACCGCCATCGTCTACCTCGCGGTCGGCGTCATCGTCGGCCCGACGGTGCTGGGCGCCTTCCACTTCAACCCCCTCAAACAGGCGGGGCTCCTCGAGACAGTCACCGAAGTGGCGGTCCTGCTGTCGCTGTTTTCCGCCGGGTTGAAGATGCCGGTTCCGGTGACATACGGCAGGTGGCGCACGCCGCTGTTCCTCGCCTTTCTCGCCATGGCCCTGACCGTAGGCATCATGGCCGGCTTCGGCTACTACGCCCTGGGGCTGCCGCTGGGCGCGGCGGTCCTGCTCGGCGCCATCCTCGCCCCCACCGACCCGGTGCTTGCCACCGACGTCCAGATTCGTCATTCCGGGGATCGTGATCGACTGCGCTTCGGCCTGACTTGCGAAGCCGGCATGAATGACGGCACGGCTTTTCCCTTCGTCATGCTCGGGCTCGGTCTGCTCGGCCTGCACGACATCGGCGACGCCGGCCTGCGCTGGGCGCTAATGGATCTGGCATGGGGCACGGTGGGGGGCGTCGCGCTCGGCGTCGTCTGCGGCGTGGGGATCGCGCGGCTGGTCTGGCGCCTGCGTCAACGCCACCGGGACAGCCACCTCATGGACGATTTCATCGGTCTCGGCCTCATTGGCCTGGTCTACGGAGCGAGCCTGCTTTTGCATGTCTGGGGGTTCCTGGCCGTGTTCTTCGCCGCCATGAGCCTGCGCCACACGGAACTGCGCCTGACGGGAAGGCGCCCGGATCCGACGCGGCTGCAGACCACCGAGGAGGACCCCGACGACGCGGTCTCCGGCTACGGGGCGGCACCCGCGCCGATCACCGATGCGACCATCGTCTTCAAGGAACAGCTGGAACGCCTCTCCGAGGTCGTGTTGATACTGCTAATCGGCGGCACCCTCTTCGTCGATTCCTGGAGCTGGCGCGCCGTCGCCACGGCATTTTTTCTGTTTCTCGCCGCGCGCCCGGCCAGCGTCTTCCTGGCCCTGCTCGGCACACGCACCCCGTGGCGGATGCGGGCAATGATGGGCTGGTTCGGGGTTCGTGGCATCGGGTCGCTGTACTACCTGATGTACGCGATAGAACACGGCCTGCCGGAGAATGTGGCGCTGGAGCTCATCCACCTGACGCTGATCGTGGTCACCCTATCCATCATCGTCCACGGCATCAGCGTGAAGCCGCTGATGAGCCGCTTCTGGCTGCGATCCGGCAGTCGCCGCCCCATGGCGCGCGGCTGAGTCGACGATCCGTGCGTCAGCTCTGTTCCTCTGCAGGCAGGATAAGGCTTGCCACGGTCCAGCCGGCGGCCGGCTCGACCGCTTCCACCCCACCGTAGACGTGTACCCGTCCTCCCGGGTCCAGGGCGAAGAGCGGTATGAACCCCTGGGGATGAATGCGCTCATAGTCCGACCAGCCGAATTTCGGCGTCAGGTCCGTTGCGTGTATCGAGGCGCCCTGGCTGATAAGGCTGGCCAGCTTGGCATAAGTGACATCCGCCCCGAACAGCGTATCGTCCCTCCGGTGTCGGCGACGCATCTCCATGGGCAGACGTTGGTCCTTTTCCCCCGGCGGCAACCGGTAGACCTTGTTCTCGCCGAACTCCTTGGCGAAATAGAGACTGGCCAGGGTATTCAGGTCGGTTCGCGGTGACACGGCGAACAGTCGGCCGAGACCCGCACGGTCCATGTGACGCTCGGCGTGCTCCGAGGTCGGATCGCCGTAGAAGCAGGGAAGCCCCTGCATTTGCGCGGCCTTGACGTTCTTTCGGTTGGGGTCGGCGAGCAGCACCGGAATGTCCAGGCGCTGCAACGCCTCGCCGATGGCCCGGCCCACCGGGTTGGCCCCGACTACGAGAATGCCGCGCGGCGGCGGCTCGCGCACCTGCAGAATACTGGCCAGCGGCAGGGCGGTAATGCTCTGCAGGGTTACGGTGAACAGGATGACGATAAACGTTAGCGGCACCAGAAGTTCGGCCCCGGGAAAGCCCGCCTGCTCGAGACGAACGGCAAAGATGGCCGAAACTGCCGCCGCCACGATCCCCCGCGGTGCAATCCACGCCAGCAGCGCTCGTTCCCGCCACGTCAGGGCGGTGCCCAGAGTGCTCGCCAACACGCTCACGGGTCTGACCACGAACTGCATGGCAGCAAGCAGTGCAACGGCCCCCCAGCCCACCATGGCGAGGCTATCCGGCTGCAGCCGTGCCGCCAGCAGAATGAAGAGCCCGGAAATCAGCAGGACACTCAGGCTCTCCTTGAAATCGGCGATGTCCTCGACGGGAACCCGCTTCATGTTGGCGAGCCAGATACCCATGACCGTCACTGCGAGCAGCCCCGACTCGGCGAACACCTGATTGGAGGCGTGAAACACCGCCATGACGAGCACCAGCGTGCCCACGTTGTGAAGATAGTCCGGCAGCCAGTAGTTCCGCAGCAGCAGCCCCAGCAGATAGCCCGACGCCGCCCCGATGCCGATTCCCACGGCGATGACCAGACCGAACGTCGCCAGCACGCCGCCAAGGTCGTGGGAGCCGCCGGTACTGACCAGGAATTCGAAGACGAGCACAGCCATCAGGGCGCCGATGGGATCGATGACGATGCCTTCCCAGCGCAGGACGTTGGCCACTGCTTTTACCGGGCGCACCGTCCGCAGAAGCGGCACTATCACGGTGGGACCCGTTACGACGGTCACCGCACCAAAGAGCAATGCGAGCTTGGTGCTCAGTCCCACGAACAGCCAGGCGGCCAGCGTGGTTCCCGCCAGGGTCAGCAGAAGTCCGACAGTGAGCAGACGGCGCACAGGGCCGCCGAGGCCGCGAATCTCATGAAGACGGAGCGTAAGCCCGCCCTCGAATAGGACGACGGCCACGGCCAGGGAGATGATGGGGAAAAGCAGTTCGCCGAAAAGCGCATCGGGGTGCAACCAGCCGACGACGGGCCCGACCAGCAGACCCACCGCCAGCAGGGGCAGTATGGCGGGAAGGCGAATGCGCCACGCCAGCCACTGGGCGAGCAACCCGAGCACTCCGATCCCCACCAGTGCCGCGGTAGCGTGTTGCTCCATGTTCTGCCCCATCCCCCACAGTTGCTGTCGGGCCACCGGCCACCGTCACGTTACGACAGCCAGAGCCGCGCCTCCAGTTGACGGGAAGCTGCCGCGCGAGCCCCGGTTCAGCCTGCGCGCGCCCGGGACGTGCCAACGCGGACGTTGTGCCCGAAAACCGCGATGAGCGCCGCGAAAAGCACAACGATCCCCAAACCGACGGTCAGTGAGGTTGCCTCGGCAATGAATCCGATCACCGGCGGCCCCACCAGAAAACCGAAATACCCTACCGTTGACACCGCGGCCAGCCCATACCCCGCCGGCACCCCCGGCACCCGGCTGGAGGCGGCGAAGACGATGGGCACCACGTTGGCCAGGCCCAGTCCGACGCAGGCAAAGCCGACAAGCGCCGCCACGGGGTGACCGATGAGCAGGCCCACACCGAGCCCCAGGGCGCTGACCACGGCGCCGAACCGCAACACACGGGTGTCCCCCAGGCGGTGCACCGCCGCATCGCCGAACAGTCGGCCCGCGGCCATGGTCAGCGAGAAGGCCGTGAATCCGGCGGCCGCCAGCCCCGGCGGCACCTTGAGCTCGCTGCGCATATACACTGCCGACCAGTCCAGCATGGCGCCCTCTCCCAGCATCGACAGGACGCCGATCATACCGAGCACTACCAGAACGCCACGCGGGCGCGCCAGCGCCGGAGCATCGCCGGCCCCCTCGCCATGGTCCGGCAGCAGCGGCGCACCGGCCGCAAGGGCCGCCACCACAGCCAGCGCGGCGACGCCGACAACGTGCTGAGCGGGTGACACGCCAAGGGACAGCAGCATCGTGGCGACTCCGGCCCCGGCCAGAGCGCCGATGCTGAACTGGGCGTGCAGGGAGGACATGATGGGGCGCCCATAGCGGTTCTCCACGGTTACCCCCTGCGCGTTCATGGCCACATCCATGGCACCGTGAAAAGCGCCGAAGACCAGCAACCCCAGTACGAGCACGGGCAGAGACGGCGTCAGGACGGGCACCGGGAGCGTGACACAGGCCGCCACCGATGCCACTCGGGTTATACAGGCACTACCCAGGCGATGAACCAGGAAACCGGTGAGGCGCATGGCGAGTATGCCGCCAACCGCCGGACTCAAAAGCGCCAGACCCAGCACAGCCGGACCAATACCAAGGCGCTCCTGCACCGTCGGAATGTGTGGCGCCCACGTGGCCAACGCCGCTCCGGCAATAAAGAAGGTCGTGGCGGTTCCCACTCGCGCCTTCAGCAGGCGGGCTGCGCTTACGCTTGCGGACGCGGTCAAGTCGGCTCCCTGATGCCTTTCATCACGATTACGGACGCTGCACGGTAGTCGACTCGCGGCTACCGTACAACCTGCCGCCGCTTGGGCAGGGGCCGACGGTGTGAGACCCTTCGCTGACCATTTCGCGAACCCTATCCAGCCATGACAGAAGACAATACCGCCGCCGTACTGGAGCCGGACACTGAACTCGAGTACACCCTCGCCGCGGCGCAGAACGGCGAGATTTCATCCCTGGACTTCCTAACCCACCTCTCCGAGGCCAAGGTCTTCATCCTGATCAACCAGTCCGTCGCCGAGGAAGCGGCGCCGGAGGAACTGGAACCGCTGATTCTCCAGGGCCCGGACGAAACGCCCATGCTGGCGGTTTTCACCCAGTCCGACCGGGCGGCTGTCATCACCGAGCAGTTTCCGGACTTCGCCTTCACCCTCGAGCTTGACTTCAAGTGGGTGGTCGCGAACTGCGGCGAGGCGATGGGCGTCGTACTGAATCCGGGCTGGAACGTCGGTGCCACCCTCCCGCCGGAAGCGATCAGCCACCTGCGTGGGGACGACGGCTGACGTCTTCCACCGGTCAGGCCGTGCAGGAGAACTGAACGCGCAGGCGGTTGCCCTGTCCAACAGCCAGGGCACGGGCAAGGCCCAATGCGCAATCCGGCGGCGTACCGCAGGGAGGCGTTTCCCTTGCGAAGCATTGCCACGCCTCAAAAATGGGTGGCCAATGGCTACACTTTAAGCGGGGGATGGAGTTACGGAGCGATTGTCGGGGCCGCGAGCACCCGTAACGGTGGAACGCAGGCCCCACAACGGCTCGGGATGTGCGCGGACGGAATCGCCTTATGCGGAAGATCCCCTCGGACAGGCTGGACCCCCGGCTGGCACCGCTGATCGACTGTGTCTCGGTGGACACGCTGGAGGCCGAAGACGGTACCGTTTTCGCCGTCTGGGAAGACGGGCGACTCGGATACATCAACGAAGCGTGGGGTCACTTCGCGAGGGAAAACGAGGGTGAGCCCGTCATCACCGAACACTATCCGCTGGGCACGTCGGTCTACCAGGGAATGGCGCCGCCGATGCGGCGGTTCTTCGCGTCGCTCGTGAAGAAGGCCCTTGCCACGGGCCGTGTAGTGGCTCACAGCTACGAATGTTCCTCCCCCACGACCTACCGCCTGTATCACCAGAGCCTCTATCCCGTGGGCTCAAGACGCGCGGTCGTCGCCGTGAACAGCCTCGTGGAGACGCACGCCCACCCGGGACCGTCCGTCAGCCATGAGCCCGACCCTTCCCTGTATCGGGACGCCGACGGCGTCCTCAGCCAATGCAGCTATTGCCGACGCGTG
>JASFMS010000029.1:0-9173 GCA_050117435.1 Ectothiorhodospiraceae bacterium
CGGCCATATGTGCTCGTTGAGCCAGGTCATCAGGGGCAGGTCGTCGGCCAGGCCGCGCAGGAGCGTCATGGCGGCGTGGGTGTGGGCGTTCACGAGGCCCGGAATGAGCGCGTGCTTCGGCAGATCCCGAACGATGGCTGCCTGAAACCGCTCCGCGGCCTGCTGCCGGGGGAGCACGGCGACGATCACGCCGTCGCGCATGACCAGAGAGTGATCCGCGAGCGCTTCGCCCGCCGGCTCCACGGGTATGATCCAGCCGGCGTTGATGATGGTGTCCGCCTGTTGCATGGGCTCCTCGTCGGGGATGTGCCGTGACAGCCGCACAGTGTGCGACAATCCCGGCCCGCGGTTAACCTTTTTCGAGCGACTTCGATGTCCGAATATGACAGTGTGCGGCCGGTGGAATGGGCCGGCGACTGCCTGCGGCTGATCGACCAGCGCCGTTTGCCCGGCGAGCTGGTGCACCTGGAGTGCCGGCGGGTGGACGAGGTAACGGCGGCCATTCGCGATATGGTGGTCCGCGGTGCGCCGGCCATCGGCATCGCGGCCGCCTATGGCGTGGTTCTGGCGGTGCGTGAGTTCGCCCGCGGCGGCGGTGAGCTCGAGCGCGCGCTCGAGCGGCTGGAGGCGGCACGGCCCACCGCGGTGAATCTCCACTGGGCCCTGGCACGCATGCGTCGTGCGCTCGCCCGGGACGCCGACGACTCGTCGGTGCTGGCCGAAGCCCGGGCGATCCACGACGCCGATGTCGCCGCCAACCGCCGCATGGGCGAGCTGGGCGCGGCTCGGCTGCCCGAGGGACGGGCGGTGCTGACTCACTGCAACACCGGTTCCCTCGCCACCGGCGGCTTCGGCACCGCCCTGGGGGTGGTGCGATCCGGGTGGCGGGACGGCCGGGTGAGCGGCGTCTATGCCGACGAGACGCGGCCCTGGCTCCAGGGGTCCCGGCTAACCGCCTGGGAGCTTATTCAGGACGGCATCCCGGTGCGGGTTATCGCCGACGGTGCCGCGGCGGCCCTGCTACGCACCGGCGAGATCGGCTGTGTGGTGGTGGGGGCGGACCGCGTGACCGCCAACGGCGATGTCGCCAACAAGATCGGCACCTACGGCCTGGCACTGGCGGCCCGCGCCCACGGCGTGCCGTTCATGGTGGTCGCGCCCACCAGCACCCTGGATCCGGATACCCCGAATGGCAGCGCGATTACCATCGAGCAGCGCAATCCCGAAGAGGTGCTGGGCTTCGGTCCGACGCGGGTTGCACCCGACGGCGCCGACGCGTGGAACCCTGTTTTCGATATCACGCCGGCGGCCCTGGTGGACGTGCTGGTGACGGAGGCCGGCGTGCTGGAGCGGCCCGACGGTCCGGGGGTGGCGTCGCTGCTGCAGCGCTGACAGGCCGACACCGCCCATATCTGTTTCATACAATCGAGGTGACCCAATGAGAGCCATCGCCATTGCCCTTGCCCTGGCAACCGCCAGCGGCGCCGCTGCCGCGGACAATCCCCGGGTGGTCTTCCACACCAACAAAGGCGACATTCGCATCGAGCTCTACGCCGAGCGCGCGCCGGTAACGGTGAAGAACTTCCTGGACTACGTGGATTCGGGTTTCTACGACGGCACGATCTTCCATCGTGTGATTCCCGGATTCGTGATCCAGGGCGGCGGGTTCACCGCTGACATGCAGCGCAAGGCCACTCGCGATCCCATCGAGAACGAAGCGGACAACGGCCTCAAGAACGAGCGCGGGACGCTGTCCATGGCCCGTACCCAGGACAAGGACAGCGCGACATCGCAGTTCTTCATCAATCTCGCCGACAACGCCTTTCTGGATCACGGCGTGCGGGGGTTCGGCTACGCGGTTTTCGCCCGCGTGACCGAGGGCATGGACGTGGTGGACGCCATCGCCGCCGTGCCCACCGGTCGCCACGGACCGTACAGCGACGTGCCCGAGGAGCCGGTGGTGGTGGAGTCCGCCGAGCGGCTTTGATTCCGCGCTAGAAGGCCGTCGCGCCCGCGCTTTCGGCGGCATCCGCCACCGTACGGGTGCGCGTCCCTGCAGGCTCCGGAATACGCATGTGTGTGGTATGATGCCGGTTTCCCTGAGGCGCCCCGGGCATCCGCCGGGGCGCCTGTCGGTTGAGCTTCCCCAACACAGGTAGAGAGAGCCCGATGTCGAGCGTTGCCAAAGAAATCCTGCCGGTTAACCTCGAGGACGAGATGCGGCAGTCGTACCTCGATTACGCCATGAGCGTGATCGTGGGACGCGCGCTCCCGGACGTAAGAGATGGGCTCAAGCCCGTGCACCGCCGTGTGCTGTACGCCATGCGGGAGCTCGGCAACGACTGGAACAAGGCCTACAAGAAGTCCGCCCGCGTGGTCGGCGACGTCATCGGTAAGTACCACCCCCACGGCGACTCCGCCGTTTACGACACCATCGTGCGCATGGCCCAGGACTTCTCCATGCGCTACCCGCTGGTGGACGGGCAGGGCAACTTCGGTTCCATCGACGGCGACAACGCCGCGGCCATGCGGTACACCGAGGTGCGCATGGCGCGTATCGCCCATGAGCTGCTGGCGGACATCGACAAGGAAACCGTCGATTTCATCGACAATTACGACGGCTCGGAAAGCGAGCCCACCGTCCTGCCCACCAAGGTTCCGAACTTCCTGATCAACGGCGGCTCGGGGATCGCGGTGGGCATGGCGACCAACGTGCCCCCGCACAACCTCAACGAGGTCATCGCCGCCTGTATTGCCCTCATCGATGACGAGACCCTGAGCGTCGACGACCTGATGGAATACGTTCCCGGGCCGGACCTGCCCACCTCCGGGATCATCAACGGCGTGGCGGGCATTCGCGAAGCCTACCGCACGGGGCGCGGCCGGATGGTCATGCGCGCCCGGTGCGAGTTCGAGGAAGACAGCCGCACCGGCAAGCCGCGGATCGTGGTCACGGAGCTCCCCTACCAGGTCAACAAGGCCCGGCTGCTGGAGAAGATCGCCGAGCTGGTGAAGGAAAAGCGCCTGGAGGGCATCACCGAACTTCGGGACGAATCGGACAAGGACGGCATCCGCGTGGTCATCGAGCTGCGCCGCGGCGAGGTGCCGGAGGTGGTGCTGAACAACCTCTACCAGCACACCCAGCTGGAGACCGTTTTCGGCATCAATATGGTCGCGCTGGCCGGCGGCCAGCCCAAGCAGCACAACCTCAAGGACGTCCTTGACGCCTTCCTGCGCCACCGCCGTGAGGTGGTCACCCGCCGAACCGTCTACGACCTGCGCAAGGCGCGGGAGCGGGCCCACGTCCTGGAAGGTCTCGCCGTGGCTTTGGCCAATATCGACGAGGTCATCGCCCTGATACGCGCCGCGCCGGGCCCCGCGGAAGCCAAGCAGGCGCTGGTCGGCCGCGACTGGACCCCCGGCGTCGTTACCGACATGCTCCAGCGCGCCGGTGCCGAGGCATCCAAGCCCGAGGGGCTGGATGCGGCGCTCGGCCTGGTGGGCGGTCGCTATCGTCTCTCCGAAGCCCAGGCCCAGGCCATTCTCGATCTGCGTCTGCATCGCCTCACCGGCCTGGAGCAGGAAAAGATCCTGGACGAGTACCGGGAGATCCTCGGCCGCATCGAGGAGCTGCTCGAGATCCTGGGCAGCGGCGACCGGCTGATGGAGGTCATCCGCGAGGAGCTCGAGGAGATCCGCGAGCGCTACGGCGACGAACGGCGCACGGAGATTCTGGAGAACCGGCTGGACCTCACCATGGAGGACCTGATCCAGCCGGAGGACGTGGTGGTGACCCTGTCCCACGGCGGCTACGCCAAGTCCCAGCCGCTGGACAGCTACCGCGCCCAGCGCCGGGGCGGCAAGGGCAAGGCGGCCACCAAGATGAAGGACGAGGACTTCATCGACCAGCTCTTCGTCGCCAATACCCACGACACGCTGCTGTGTTTCTCCAGCCGGGGCAAATGCTACTGGCTCAAGGTCTACGAGCTGCCCCACGGCAGCCGCACCGCCCGGGGCAAACCCATCGTCAACCTCCTGCCCCTGGAGCCGGAGGAACGGATCAGCGCGGTGCTGCCGATCCGGGAATTCGACGACGAGCACTTCGTCTTCATGGCGACCCGCAAGGGCACGGTCAAGAAGACGCCGCTGTCCCATTTCTCCCGGCCCCGGACCTCCGGGATCATCGCCGTGAACCTGGGCGATGACGACTGGCTGGTGAACGTGGGAATTACCGACGGCAACCGCGAGATCATGCTGCTCACCGATGCCGGCAAGGCCATGCGTTTCGGTGAGGACGAGGTTCGCGGCATGGGCCGGGTCGCTGCCGGTGTCCGTGGCGTGCGCCTGGGCAAGGGGCAGTCGGTCATCCAGTGTCTCATCCTCGGCGAGGGGGACATCCTCACCGCCACCGAGAACGGCTACGGCAAGCGTACTCCCGTGGACGAATACCCGCGCCGCGGCCGCGGCGGCATGGGCGTGATCTCCATACAGACCACCGAGCGCAACGGTCCGGTGGTGGGCGCCGCTCAGGTGGTGGAGGACGACGAGATCATGCTCATCACCAACGCCGGCACGCTGGTCCGCACCCGGGTGGACGAGATCTCCGTGGTCAGCCGCAACACCCAGGGCGTGAAGCTGATCACGCTGGCCGATGAGGAGAGCCTGGTCGGCGTCACCCGAATTGAATCGCTGGGCGAGGAAAACGGCGAGGAGGGCGACGACGAGGGTGATGGCGAGGAAGGCGACGCCTGACCAACGCCGGTTGGTCCGGTTGCCGCGGCGGCCGCCCATGCCGCCCGCCTGCCGGCCTTCGTCACGTTCGATCCGTCCCGATTTCCGCCCATGGGGCGTCGCCGACGCCCCGGTCAAGCGAAAGGTTTCAGTAGCAGACTTCAGGAGCGATAACCATGTCGCGCGTGTACAACTTCAGCGCCGGTCCCGCCGCGCTGCCCGAGGAAGTGTTGCAGCAGGCCCGTGAGGAGATGCTGGACTGGCGCGGGTGCGGGATGTCCGTGATGGAGATGAGTCACCGTGGCAAGGAGTTCGTCTCCATCGCCTCAGAAGCGGAGGCGGATCTCCGCGGCCTGCTGAACGTGCCCGACAACTACCGGGTGCTGTTTCTGCAGGGCGGTGCAACCGGGCAGTTCGCCGCGGTGCCCATGAACCTGCTGCGTGGTGGCCGCAAAGCCGACTACGTGAACACCGGAAACTGGTCGAAGAAGGCCATCGCCGAGGCCCGCAAGTACTGCGAGGTGAACGTCGCCGCGGAGGGCGGCAGCGGTGATCCGATGAGCATTCCGGGGCAGGAGCAGTGGTCGCTGTCCGCCGACGCCGCCTACGTACACTACACGCCCAACGAGACCATCAGCGGCGTGGAATTCCACTGGGTGCCGGAGACCGGGGACGTACCGCTGGTGGCGGATATGTCGTCGACTCTGCTGTCACGCCCCATCGACGTGGAGCGCTTCGGCATGATCTACGCCGGCGCCCAGAAGAACATCGGCCCGGCCGGGATTACGGTGGTCATCGTCCGCGACGACCTCATCGGCGAGGCCACGGCGCAAACGCCGGCGGTCTTCGATTTCCGCAAGCAGGCGGACGCCGACTCCATGTCCAACACGCCGCCCACCTATGCGTGGTACATGGCGGGTCTGGTGTTCAAATGGCTCAAGCGCCAGGGTGGCCTGGAGGCGATGGCGGAGCGCAATCGGCGCAAGGCGGAGAAGCTCTACGCCGCCATCGACGGCTCGGATTTCTACCGCAATCCGGTGGACCCCGCCTGCCGGTCGTGGATGAACGTGCCCTTCGTTCTGGCGGACGATTCCCTCAACGACGGCTTCCTGAAAGAGGCCGCCGAGGCCGGACTGGTCACTCTCAAGGGCCACCGCAGTGTCGGCGGCATGCGCGCGAGCATCTACAACGCCATGCCCGAGGAGGGCGTGGACGCACTGGTCGCGTTCATGCAGGACTTCGAGCGCCGCCGCGGCTGAGCCGCGGCGCCTTGCGCAATCCGAACTCGGCAACCCGCAGGTCTGTTCATGTTCAAGATCCTCACGTTGAACAACATTTCCGTTAAGGGACTCGACCGGCTGCCGCGGGAGCGCTACGAGATCTCCTCCGAGATCCGGCATCCGGACGCGATCCTTCTGCGTTCCCACAAGATGCACGACATGGAAATCCCGGAAACCCTCAAGGCGGTGGGGCGGGCCGGGGCCGGCGTGAACAACATTCCCGTCGACGACATGAGCCGGCGAGGCATTCCGGTTTTCAATGCCCCCGGCGCCAACGCCAATGCGGTGACGGAGCTGGTGATATCGGCGCTTTTCCTCGCCGCCCGCAACATCTGCCAGGCGTGGGATTTCGCCCGCCACCTGGAGGGCGACGATGCCGAGATCAATCGCGAGACCGAAGCCGGCAAGAAGCAGTTCGCCGGGTTCGAGCTGCCCGGGCATACGCTGGGCGTCGTCGGCCTCGGCGCCATCGGCGTGAAGGTGGCGAACGCGGCGCGGGCGCTGGGCATGAACGTCATCGGCTACGATCCGCAGATCACCGTGCGCAGCGCCTGGAAGCTCGCGGCCGACGTGCAGCAGGCGCACAGCGTGGATGAGCTCGTCTCCGAGTCCGACATGATCACTTTCCACGTCCCGGAAAACGACCACACCCGTAACATGGTCAGCCGGGAGCGCCTGCAGCTTATGCGCGACGGCGTGGTGCTGATCAACTTCGCCCGGCCCGGCATCGTCGACGAGGCCGCCGTGGTGGAAGGGCTGGACGCCGGCCGGGTGCACTCGTATATCTGCGACTTCCCGAGCAACGCACTCAACCGGCATCCTCGGGCGGTGGCACTTCCGCACATCGGTGCTTCGACGCGGGAGGCACAGGAGAACTGCGCCGTGATGGTGGCCGATCAGGTGCGGGATTTTCTCGAAACCGGCAACGTGCGCAACTCGGTAAACTTCCCCGAGGTGATCATGCCCCGGGGGGACAAGGGCGACCGACTCACCGTCGTGAACGCCAACGTGCCCAATATGCTGGGTCAGATTTCGACGGCGCTGGCGGAGGCGGAGCTCAACATCGATGATATGTACAACAAGGCCAAGGGCGACCTGGCGTACACGGTCGTGGACGTGGAGGGCCGCATTCCCTCCGGGGTCGTCGAGCGTATTCACGGCATCGAGGGTGTGCTCGCCGTGCGTGTGATCGAATAGCCAACAACGGACTGCCACATGAGCGAAGAAGACTCTCTGGAGCGTGTCAGGGCGAAGATCGACGCTCTTGACGAGGAGATCCTGCGCCTGGTCAACGAGCGGGCCGCCGCTGCCCGGGAAGTCGCTCGCGTCAAGCGCGAGAGCGGGGCGCCGGGCGATTTCTACCGGCCCTCCCGGGAAGTCGAGGTCCTGAATCGCATTCGCGCCGCGAATCCCGGCCCCCTTCCCGACGACGATGTCGTAAGGCTGTTCCGGGAGATGATGTCCTCCTGCCTGGCGCTGCAGCAGCCGCTGCGCGTCGCCTTTCTCGGGCCGGAGGGGACGTTCACTCAGGAGGCGTCCCTCAAGCACTTCGGTCACGGCATGCGGACCCTGCCGCTGGAGAGCGTGGATGCGGTCTTCCGGGAAGTGGAATCCGGCAACGCGGATTACGGTGTCGTCCCCGTGGAGAACTCCACGGAGGGCGTTGTCACCCACACGCTGGACCGGTTCCTCACGTCCCATCTGCAGATCGTCGGCGAGGTGGAGCTGCCGATCCGTCACAACCTGGCCTCCCGGGAAACCGAGCTGGAGGGCATCACCAAGGTCTTCTCCCATCAGCAGGGATTGGCCCAGTGCCGGGTCTGGCTGGACAACAACCTGCCGCGGGTGGAGCGCGTGCCGGTGAGCAGCACCGCCGAGGCGGCGCGGCAGGCCTCGGAGACGCCTGGCGCCGCCGCCGTGGCCAGCGATGTCGCGAGTGATCGCTACGGCCTCACCATCCTCAATCCGAACATCCAGGACGGCGCCACCAACACCACGCGCTTTCTGGTGCTGGGCCGGCAGTCGCCGCCGCCGACCGGCGAGGACAAGACGTCTGTGGTGATCTCCCGCTCCAACAAACCGGGTGGGCTGGCCGGGCTGCTCGCACCGCTGGCGCGCTACGGCCTGAACATGACGCGGATCGAGTCGCGACCCTCCCGCGAAGCGATGTGGGAGTACGTCTTTTTCATCGACATTCTCGGCCACGCCGAGGATCCGACGCTGAAGCGCGCGCTGGGGGAGATGCAGCAGCTCGCGAGCTTGCTGAAGGTGCTGGGCTCCTACCCGCGGGCCGAGCATTGAGGCCGGTGCGCCGACTTTACGATGACCACCGGATATGCGCAGTAACCACCGCCAGAGCGAGATACGCTGATGTCCGCCGACGTACCTGCATTCTGTGACCTCGCCGTTCCCGGCGTGCAGCATCTTCAGCCCTATCAGCCGGGTAAGCCGGAATCGGAGCTGGCCCGGGAATACGGCGTCAGCGACATCGTGAAACTGGCGTCCAATGAGAGTCCGCTGGGGCCGGCGCCGTCCGTCGTGGCAGCCATCGAAGCCGCCGCCCGCACGGTTCATCGCTATCCGGACGGCAACGCCTTCGAGCTGAAGCAGCGGCTCGCCGCGCGGCACGATCTGGCCCCCGAGTGGATTACCGTCGGTAACGGTTCCAACGACGTTCTCGACATGGTGGCGCGGGCATTTCTGGGCCCGGGCCGTCAGGCCGTTTTCGCCCGCCACGCCTTCGCCGTCTATCCCATCGCCACGCAGACCGTCGGCGCCGAGGCCGTGGTTACCCCGGCCAACGGCCCGGATCATCCGCAGCCCTACGGCCATGATCTGGACGCCATGGCGGCGGCGGTGACCGAGCAGACGGCGGTGGTGTTCGTGGCCAATCCGAACAACCCCACCGGCACCTGGCTGACCGGACCGGAGCTGGAGGCCTTTCTGGAACAGGTCCCGCGGCGGGTGGTCGTGGTGCTGGACGAGGCCTATTTCGAATTCGCGGGCGACTGCGAGGGCTATCCGGACGGCACACGCTGGCTGGAACGCCACCCCAACCTGGTCATCACGCGCACCTTCTCCAAGGCCTACGGGATTGCGGGTCTGCGCGTGGGCTACGCCCTGTGTCGGCCGGAAATCGCCGATCTGCTCAACCGCGTGCGG
>JASFMS010000030.1:0-9147 GCA_050117435.1 Ectothiorhodospiraceae bacterium
GAGCTTTGTCGGCGCGCGAAAATACGGCTTCGAAGTCGTCCCCGGGCCGGCTGGCGGTGACCCCGAAGCTGCAGGTTATGCGGCGATCCGCCCTCAGATTCATCTCGCTGACCCGGCGGCGCAGCGTTTCCGCCAGATGAACGGCCCCATCCAGATCGGTGTCCCGGCAGACGATCAGGAATTCCTCCCCGCCCCAGCGGCCGATGCTGTCGCTGCTTCGAGTGTGCTCCCTCAGCAGGGCCGCCAGACGGCGCAGGACCTCGTCGCCCTCCAGGTGGCCGCGGGCGTCGTTGATCCGCTTGAAGTGATCGATGTCCAGCATGACGATGGCCAGTTCGGCGTCGGCCCTGGGCAGGCGCTTCAACTCCGTTTCCACCTCCTGCTCCAGGCGGTGTCGATTCAGCAGGCCGGTCAGGGAGTCGGTATTGGCTTTGCGATCGAGGCCGTCGATCTGGTTACGGGCGTCGCCGAGCATGGCGTTGTAGCGGGAAGCGAGAAGTTGTAGCTCGCTTACACGGCTCGCCGTCGGCCCGAGATCGATGGTCTGCCAGTTCTCGATAGCGGTGGCGGCTTTCTGCAGCGGGCGGATAACGCCTCGGCGCAGGGCGACGTAGAGCAGCAGCACGGCGGTGAGTATCAGCGCGCTCAACACAATCAGCGCTTTTCCCAGAGCACTTCGGCTCTCTCCCATTGCCTGGAGATTCATCTCCACCCTTGCCATGACGTCCATTGAGGGGGCGCCTTCCTCGTTGAGAGAGAGCAGAGGCAGGTAGTACACGGGTGTTCCATCCGCCTCGGTGCGCCGCAGTGGTGTGTTCGACTCCTTTGCTTGACGGAACAACGCGGTTCGGGACTTGTTGGTGACGTATTCGGCGTCGATCTGATTCTGTTTGTCGGTGCCGAGGGTGCTGTCGCCGTTAAGGCTCAGAGTGAGCTCGTTCCACATGAGGAAGTACAGCTCGGCGTTGTAGGCATCCCTGGAGTGCAGACGCTTAACCGCCCGGGCGAAAAACCTGTTGACGGCCGGAGGCACGAAACCGAGTTCCAGCGTGTAGCCGTGGTCTCCAAAGGCGGAGTACGTATAGATCCGGAATTTGCGGGTGGTCAGTTCCAGCACCGGCGGTTCAACCATGATGTTGCCCGTTCGCTGGGCCTTGCGAACGAACATCTGAGCGTCCTTGAGTGCCGGCTGGTTGAAGCTAAGGCCTCGGTCCGGGGCGTAGGTACTGCGCTGCACGGTGCGGTCGGGGTCGATAACGTACACATCGACGGGCATTCCCGCCGCCTTCTCCAGCTCCCGCTTCAGCGGTTCGAGGTCGGCGTCGCGGCCGTGGGTCGCGAAATAGTCCGCGGCAAACCGGTGGAGTGCGCGGAACCGTTTCCGTTCATTGCCCAGCAGCCCGTTGAGACTGCTGTAGGAGGCGGTCAGTTCGCCGCGGATGCCCTCGAAAAGCGTCGATTCGGTGGCGCGCTGTACCCGGTCCAGCTGCATTTCGATGTACCAGCCGAACGCACCGAGAATCAGGCCGAGCGTCGTGAGAAGGGCAAGAATGGCGCCGAGCAGGAGTCGCTCGGTCGGTCTTGGCGTGTGCCGCCCGATCATCGAGTCGTCTAAAGCCCCGTCAACACGGATTCAATGAATCGTCAGTCCCAAAGACGCTAGCGGTATCCCGATATCAAAACAACAGCGGATTTCCTTTTTTGGGTCCATGGGGCGTTTTTTTCGGAACCCGTGAAAATGTCCGAGTGAACGAATGCGCAACTTCCATGTCTACCAGTCGGCACACATGGATACTGCCACCCCCGGCGGCGTGGCGGTGCTCCGCGGGGCAAGCTCGGCGGTGGGCCGTTCGCGTCGCTTTCCGGTGGCAGCTAATCGGGAGGAGAGCAATGCGAAAGCTGACCCTCGCACTACTCGTTGCCCTGGGGATGGCGCTTCCGGGGCTGTCCGCGGCCAAGGACGTGGTGATCGGGTTCACCGCTTCGGAGACCGGGCGTCTCAACGCGGATTCCGTTCCCCAGCTTCACGGATTCGAGCTCTGGCAGAAGCAGGTGAACGCCGACGGCGGGATCAAGGTGGGCAACGAGCGCTACAAGGTGCGCTTCGCCCACTACGACGATCAGTCCAAATCCAATCGGGTCCAGCAGCTGTACGCGCGGCTGGTCACCGAGGACAACGCCGATTTTCTCTTCAGCCCCTATTCCTCCGGCCTCACGGCCACGGCCGCGATTATCTCCGAGCAGTACGGGCGGCCGATGATCACCACCGGGGCCGCGGAGGGCAAGACCTACACCCTGGGCAACCGCTACCTGTTCCAGCTCTATACTCCGGCGGACCATTACCTGGCGAGCGCCTTGGATGCGGTCAAGAAGAAGGACCCGGGTGCGAAGGTGGCGCTGGTTTACTCCAATGACGGCTTCTCCAAGGCGGCCGCCAAAGGGGCCAAGGACCATGCCGAGCAGATCGGCATGAAGGTGGTCATGGATGAGGCCTACGATCCCAGCACCAGCGACTTCAGCCCCATCCTCAACAAGGTGGTTTCCTCCGGGGCCGACGTGCTGATCGGCGGCGGCCACTTTGCCGACGGCAGCACTCTCGCGCGTCAGCTCCAGGAGCAGGACGTGAACCTCAAGATGATCTCGCTGCTGGTGGCGCCGGATGCGGCCAAGTTCGCCGATCTGGGCAAGGCGGCCTACGGTGTTTCCGTGCCGTCCCAGTGGGAACCGTCCGCGGCCTTCACACCGGACTTCGGCCCCACCTCGGCGGAGTTCACCAAGGCGTATGAAAAAGCCTACGACCAGACGCCCGGCTATCACGCCGCTGGCGGCTATGCGGCGGGGCTGGTGCTGCAGCACGCCATTGAGCAGGCAGGGACGCTGGAGGCGGACAAGGTGGTGGCAGCGCTCAATTCCATGGACGCCACCACTTTCTACGGCCATGTGAAGTTTGCCGACCAGAAGTCCCGGCACGGGCTGCAGGTTGGCCACGATATGGTCCTGGCCCAGTGGCAGAAGAACGACAGCGGCAAGCTGGTCAAGCAGGTGGTCTGGCCCAAGTCGGCGCAGACCGCTCCCGTTCTCTATCCGATCAAATAAGCCCTGAATACGGGTGACCGCCCGCGCCGGTCCGGCGCGGGCGGTGGTCCGTCGTATTTCGGGAGAGCCGCTTCATGTACGGCATTCTCGCCTCAGTGCTAAACGGACTGCTGGTGGGCGCCATCTATGGCCTCGCCGGGGTCGGGCTGACGCTGATCTTCGGCGTCATGAAGGTCATCAACCTGGCGCACGGCGCCATGATCGCCCTCGGAATGTTCGGCCTGTACTTTCTCGCCGGATACCTGGGATGGAACGCCTACGCGTCGGTTCCCGTTGTGATGGCAGGCGGTTTTCTGCTCGGGGTCGGCGTCTACTGGATCGCCGTGCACCGTGTGATCGGCCGTGCCGAGCTGATGAGCCTGCTCGCCACCTTCGCGGTGAGCATGATGGTGATCGGCCTGGGCACGGCGGCCTGGAGCACGACACCGTTCAACGTCCACGTGAGCGTACCGGGGGTGAGCTTCCACGGTTACACCATTCCCGGTAACCATATTCTGGCGGCGGCGCTGGCCATTCTCGTGGCGGCCGCGCTCTACGGTTTTCTCTACTACACGCGACTGGGCAAGGGCATTCGCGCCGTGGCCAACAACCGGGAGGCGGCGGAGCTCATGGGGATTCCTTCGTCCCGGGTGCTGGCAATCGCCTTCGGTCTCGGAATTGCCATCGCCGCGGTCGCCGGAGCGCTCATCGCCACCCTGTTTCCCTTCACCATTCTCTCCGGCGCCGGCTACGAGCTGAAGAGCTTCGTGGTCACGGTCCTCGGTGGTCTGGGGAACCCCGCGGGAGCCCTGCTGGGCGGGCTGTTGCTGGGGCTCATCGAGGGCTCGGTGACGCCGTTCATTTCAGTGAGCTGGACGCCGGTGGTCGAGTTCACGCTGTTCGTGCTGATTCTGATTTTCTTCCCCCAGGGGCTGTTTCGCGTCGGAAAGGGGCGATAGCCGATGATTCTGAAACGACCCTTTTTCTGGATCATGGTCGCTGTTGTGGCCGTCTTTGCGGTGGCGCCACTGTTCGGCGGGATCGGGGTGCGCGAGAGCCTGATGCTCTCCGCCATTTACATGGTTCTGGCCCTGAACCTGAACCTGATGATCGGCTACACCGGGTACGTGAATTTCGGCAGCATCGTGTTCTTCGGCCTTGGCGGCACGGTGGGCATCTACACCATCACCGCGTGGGGTTGGCCGCTGTGGGCCGCAATGATCGGCGCCGCCGCACTGGTCAGTGCCCTGGCCCTGCTGTTGGGGCTCGGAATCCTGCGCCTGCGCGGCGCGTACTTCGCGCTCGCCACCATCGGCGTGGTGGAGGCCACCAAGGCGTTTGTCTCCAACTTCGATCCCTTCGGCGGCTCCACGGGCATGTACCTGAACTTCACCGCCTACGATCCACTGGGCGGACCGAGACAGGCGCTGTGGGTGCTCTATTTCGTGGCGGTGGGGCTGCTGGCGGCGTCGCTGCTGCTGGGTTATCTCATCAAGCGTTCCCGTTTCGGTTTCGGGCTGTTCGCCATTCGCGAGGACGAGGACGCTGCCATGGTGCTCGGCGTCAAGGCGCCGCTGTACAAGGCCATCATCTACAGCACTTCGGCCGCGCTGCCTGCCATGGCCGGCGTGGTCTTCTTCTTCAAGAACGGCGTCGTGCAGCCGGATCAGGCCTTCGATCTCACGCTTTCCATCGAGGCCATCGTCATGATGATGCTGGGCGGTCAGGCCACCGTGTTCGGGGCGGCTTTCGGCGGCTTTGCATACGAACAGTTCCGTGGCTACCTGCTCACCGCGTCGGCGTTCTCCAGCTTCCACCTGGTCATTGCCGGGGGGCTGTTGCTGGCAATCGTCCTGTTCGCGCCGGGCGGGCTGACGGGCTGGCTGCATGAGCGCTGGCCGGCAACGCGGAGGATTCTGGAATGACGGCGCTGCTGGAACTCGAGGACGTTACCCGCCACTTTGGCGGTGTCACCGCCGTGGACAACGTCAGCCTGCGCATGGACCAGGGGCAGATCTTCGGTCTCATTGGGCCCAACGGTGCCGGCAAGACCACGCTTTTCAACCTGATCAGCGGCGTCATGCCCCCGAACGCCGGGCGTGTGCGGGTCCTGGGCGAGGACGTTACCGGGTTGCCGCCGTACCGGATCGTCGACCGTGGTCTGGCCCGCACTCACCAGATCGTGAAGCCGCTGAACGACATGACGGTACTCGACAACGTGGTGGTCGGTGCCTGTTTCGGCCGCCGCAAGCTGGGTCTGCGGGAGGCGGCCCAACGGGGACGGGACGTGCTCGAGACCGTGGGTCTGGTCGACCGCGCCGACGTGCTCGCCGGCCATCTCACCATCGCCGGGAAGAAGCGTCTGGAAGTGGCCCGCGCCCTGGCCGGCGACCCGCAACTGCTCTTGCTGGATGAGGTGCTGGCGGGACTGAATCCCACCGAGGTGCAGCGGATGATCGAGGTCATCCACCGCATCCGCGACGAGCAGGGGGTGGGAATCCTGATCATCGAGCACCTGATGCAGGCGATCATGAGCCTTTCCGACCGCGTCATGGTGCTCAACTTCGGGGCGGAACTGGCACAGGGCACGCCCGAGGAGGTCGCCAACGACGAGAGGGTGGTGGAAGCCTATCTCGGCGACCCGGACATGGCGGAAAAGCTGATGGCGGAATCATGAACGCGGATATGCTGGCTCTGGATGTGGACGGCATGGAAGCCGGATACGGCGAGGTGCAGGTCCTCTGGGGCGTGTCGCTACAGGTGCGTCGCGGCCGGCTGACGACCATCGTCGGCGCCAACGGCGCCGGCAAGACCACGACTCTCAGAGGCATCAGCGGGACGGTTACCCCCAACGGCGGACAAGTACGTTTCGGTGACGACGACGTCACCCGTCTTCCCGCCTATCGAAAGGCGGAACGCGGCCTGGTGCTGGTGCCCGAGGGTCGGCAGCTGTTTACCGACATGACGGTCGCCGAGAACCTGGAAATGGGCGCTTTTACCGCGCGGGCCAGGGGCAGCCAGTCGCGCAACATGAGGCGGGTGTGCGAGTACTTCCCGCGCATCCGCGAGCGCCTGCACCAGAAGGCGGGAACGCTTTCCGGCGGTGAGCAGCAGATGCTGGCCGTGGGCCGCGGGCTGATGGCGGAGCCGGAAGTGCTGATGATCGACGAAATGTCCCTGGGGCTGGCCCCGGTGCTCGCCCAGCAGCTCTTCCAGACCCTGAAGCAGCTCCGTGACGACGGGCTGACCGTGCTGCTGGTGGAGCAGAACGTTCACCTGGCCCTTGCCCTTGCCGACTATGCCTATGTGCTCGCCGAGGGGCAGGTACACCTGGAAGGCCCGGCGAGGGAGGTGGCCGAGAACGACGAGATCCGAAAGGCGTACCTCGGCCTTTGACGCACCGGCGGGCGGCCGCGGCTCGTCAATCCTGCAGCTCGGCGTTGGCCCCCACTGAATGTACGATTTCCCGGGGCGTGATAATTCCGGCGATGTCGTTGACGTCCCGGGAGTAGCGGCGCCGGAAGACCAGGGTGCGGTCGGCTTCCTTGGCGCGCATGCCCCGGGTGATGGTGGGCAGGCGCGTGTTGGTGGTAACCGTGAAGTACTGTTTGTCCACCACCTGTTCCGGGTCCTGATCGCGGAGCAGGTAGGCGAGCTCGTCGCGCATCATTCCCACCACTTCGCCGTCCCGGCTTATCACGGTGTAGCGGGGGTTCTGCCCGGGCTTGTAATTGGTTTCCCACTCCCGCAGGTCGTCCATCTCCACCACCTCGAAGTCCGGGTTCATGATGCGGTCGGCGGTGAGCATGTGGGACACGGCGGCCTGCAGGCCCTGGGGCACGCGGAAGCCGCGCCGGAATAGTTTGAGGGTGTAGATGCTCTCGCTGGTGAAGTAGGTGCGGGATGCGTAGGCCAGAGCCACGGTGGTGATGATGGGCAGCATGGCGCTGTAGTCCCGGGTCTGTTCGAAGATCATGGTTATGGCGGTCACCACCGCGCCGGTGCTGCCGCCGACCATGGCCGCCATACCCGCTACCGCGAAGACCACCGAGTTGACGTGAGAGGCGGGGAAAAGCCACAGAATCACGCCGCCGAAGGCGGAGCCGAGCGTGGCACCCAGGAACAGGGCAGGAGAGAAGACGCCGCCGGACGCCCCGGAACCCAGGGTCAGCCCGGTGGCCAGGAGCTTGGCGGCGAACAGCAGCAGCAGGAACCAGGGATCGGTGAGCACGCTGCGCAGGATGTCCATGATGGTGGCGTAGCCCACACCGCCGATGTAGTAGTGCTGCGTGCGCCAGAGGAACGCATAGAGCATGACGCCCACAAGGAACATCCCGGCGGCGTGGCGCACATAGGCATTGGGGATATGCGCCTCGAACCAGTCCTCCAGGAAGTAGATGGAGCGGATGAAGACCGAGCAGGCGTAGCCCATGAACAGGCCCAGCGGGACGCACAGAATCATCGTGTAGAGACCGACGAGATGATTCTCGAAGACGGCCAGGTCGGGAACGTCGAATGACGGCTCCAGGCCGCTGTAGATGCGCCCGACGTAGGTAGCGGTGACGGTGGCGACGGCGACCATGGCCACCGTACGTGCGCTGATGGTCACCAGCAGTAGCTCGATGGCAAAGGCGAGTCCGCCCACCGGGGCGTTGAAGGTGGCGGCGATGCCGGCTCCGGCGCCGGCACTGATGAGGACGATGCACTGGCGTGCCGGCAGCCGCGAGATCTGCCCGAGCGCTGAGCCGAAAGCCGCGCCGATCTGGATGATGGGGCCTTCCCGGCCCACCGAGCCGCCGGTACCGATGGACACGGCCGAAGCTACGGCCTTCGCCACCACGACAATGGGCCGGATACGTCCCTGGCTGTAGTAGATGGCACCCAGCACCTCGGGCACGCCGTGGCCGCGGGCCTCCGGCGCCACGGTCTGGGTTATCCAGGTGACGATGACGCTGCCCACCACCGGGACCAGAATCAGGCCGATGCCCCAGACACTGGGCGCGATATGGGCGTTGGGATCGTAGCTGAGGGCGATGTCGCCGTAGAAGAAGAGGTTGTGGAAGAAGGCGATGCCGGCTTTGAAGACGATGGACCCGAGGCCGCCGACAACTCCCACGAAGAACGACAGGATCAGCATCACGCTGAAGGGGAATACGCGTTCCTCGCCGTCGCGGTCGGGTTCGGCGCGTTCTCCCCGCTGACTGTCGTCGGCCATCGTTCTCGCCCCCTCCGGAATAATCCGCATCGGCGCTGCCCCGCGGGCCGCCGCAGGGCTTTGCCGTTGTCAGCTCAGTGGACCCCCCAGCTCGGCACGACCGTGACAGCGCACGGTGGCACCATCACCTTAACAGACAGCGTAACGCGTAGCGGGGTTCCGATGCTGTTCCCGGCTGCGGCCGGGGTCTCCCCCCGCGCCCACTGGTAACCCTTACCGCCACTGACTAACTTTGGCGGGAGGGTGCGGTGCCGGGCAGGTGCCGTTGCCTTGACTTACATGCCCTGCCTGAAGAAGGAGAATTACGCCATGGCTGCGATCCACGCTTTGCGGCGTCTGTTCGCGACGGCTTTGATACTGATGCTCAGCGCCGGCCTTGCATCCGCCGCCGGCACCACTCTCACCTGGTACGGGCACGCGGCTTTCCGCATCGTGACGCCCCAGAACCACGTAATCCTCATCGACCCCTGGATCACGAATCCCGCCAACCCTCACGGCAAGGAGGATCTGGCCGCGCTGGACAAGGTGGACCTGATCCTGGTGAGCCACGGTCACTTCGACCACATCGGCGATTCGGTGGACATTGGCAAACGAACCGGCGCGCAGCTGGTGGCGAGCTACGATCTTGGCAAGGCCATCGTGTCCGACCTCGGCTATCCACAGGACCAGGCGGGTATGGCGACCATGGGTAACGTGGGCGGGACACTCTCACTGCTCGACGGCGATGTCAGCGTTACCTTCGAGCCGGCACTCCACGGGTCCGCCATCACGCTGCCGCAGGGCGACGACAAGCCGCCGAAGGTGGTCACCGGCGGCAACCCCGGCGGGTTCATCATCCGTGTCAAGAATGGCCCAAC
>JASFMS010000031.1:0-9070 GCA_050117435.1 Ectothiorhodospiraceae bacterium
CCACTGGACGCCCACGGACATCAACATGTCCCAGGACGTCCACGACTACCATCACCGCCTCAACGACGCCGAACGCCACGTCTACGAGAATGTGCTGGCGTACCTGACCACGGCGGACATCCTGGCCATGCGCAACATCGGCCTGGCGGTGATGGAGAAGATGAGCGCCCCGGAACTGCAGATCTACCAGGCGCGACAGGTCTATGAGGAATCCATGCACACCTGGGCCTACCAGCACTGCATCGAGACCATCGGCCTGGATCAGGGCGAGATCTACAACCGTTACCGGGTCGTGCCGCAGATCCAGCGCAAGATCGCCCTGTCCAACCGCCGGCTCGACTCCGTGCTGCGGCCGGACATTGACCTGCGCGATCCGGACGCGCTTATGGAGTTCCTGATGTCCTACCTGTTCTTCGCCGCGGTGTTCGAGGGCACCTGGTTCTACAACGGCTTCAGCCCGATCTTTTCCCTGCAGCGGCGGGGACTGATGAAGGGCACCGCGGAGCAACTGCAGTACATCATGCGCGACGAGGTGATGCACTTCACATTCGGCATGCGCGTGGTGCGCCAGATCATGGAGGAGGAAGGCATCGAGCCCGACCCGGACGCCGTAGCGGAGATGTGGGCCGAGGCCGACGAGGCCGAACGGGGCTACGCCGAATACCTGCTTGCCGAGCCAATCCTGGGCTACGACGCGAGAATGCACCACGAGCAGTTCCGTTTCATCGCCAACAGGCGGGCCAACAAGGTCGGTTTGAGTGAACCCTTCCCCGGTGCCGTCAACGCTCTGCCCTGGCTGGACGAGCAGGCCAACCTGCGCAAGGAGAAGAACTTCTTCGAGACCCGGGTCACCGAGTACCAGACCGGCGGCGCGCTGAGCTGGGATTGAGGCCGCCGCGCCGTGTGGGCTGCTCCGGCGGCAGGGCGGCGCCAATCCAATCCGGCGTAAGGCCGGTAGGCGGGACAAGCGCAGCGTCCCCGGCCCAGCGCCCCGCGGTAGCTACGTGCACGGTAACGACGTTGGTGTCGCCGTCGGGGTTTGACGCCGCGGCGCGGCGTTATACCCTTCCGCAGACTGTGATCGGAACACCGATGGAGAAACTCATGGACAACCCCTTCGAGAAGATCGTCAACGGCGAAATCCCGGCGGACATCGTCTACCAGGACGATCGGGTCACCGCATTTCGGGATATTTCGCCCAAGGCGCCGACGCACATCCTCATCGTGCCGAACAAGGTCATTCCCACCGTGAACGACATCGCCGACGACGATGAGGCGCTCGTGGGGCACCTGTTCGTGGTGGCGCGGGACCTGGCGAAGCAGGAGGGGATCGCCGAGGACGGCTACCGGCTGCTGATCAACGTCAACCGTCATGGCGGCCAGGAGGTCTATCACCTGCACATGCACCTGATGGGGGGACGGCCGCTGGGCCCCATGCTCGCGAAGTAGCCCGTTTCGGCGCCGAGATGCTCGGAATTGCGGGCGTTCGCGGGTTGGTCGTCCCCGAGAGATCGGTGCTGTAACATGGAGCCTGTTCCTTCCGCGGGGTAGATTCATGTCGCACAGGGATGTCGTCAGCCCGTTCCAGGACCTGCGCCACGACCACCGGGGCTGCATCAGCGAAGCCCTTGCCGAAGCGGAGCGTCTCTGCCGCGAGCGCGGGGCGCGATTGACACCGCTGCGACGCCGGGTCCTGGAGCTGGTGTGGAGCAGCCACGCGCCCACCAAGGCCTACGATCTGCTTGAGCAGTTGCGCGGCGAGAAGGCGCGAGTGGCGCCGCCAACGGTGTATCGAGCTCTGGATTTTCTCCTTGCCGAGGGGCTTATCCACCGGCTCGAATCCCTGAATGCCTTCGTCGGCTGCGGCGACCCGGCGCGCACCCACTTCGGGCAGTTTCTGATCTGCGAGCGCTGCGAGGCGGTGGCGGAGCTGAGCGACCCGGAGGTAAGCGACATGCTGACCAGTAAGGCGGGTCGGCTCGGCTTCGCCATGAGCGAGCAGACCATCGAGCTGGCGGGCGTCTGTCCGGCCTGCCGCCGCGCCGAGCCTTAGCGGCTTGGCTTGTTGGTGTAGGTGCAACGTAATAACATAACGTTTCTCTTGCGATGGAGCGCTCCCAACCATGTCCCGCGCCTTTTCCCGGCTGGCACGCCTTGCCGCTGTTGCTGCTGCCGTGTATTGCGGCACGGGTGCGGCTGCCCGGCTGCACGCGTTCGTCAGCGTCCTGCCGCTGCGAACGTTCGTGGAGCAGGTGGGCGGGGAGCGCGTGAACGTTCGGTCACTGGTGCAGCCCGGCCAGAGTCCCGCCAGCTACGAGCCCACGCCACGGCAGATGGCGGCCGTCTCCCGGGCGGACGTGTTTTTCCGCGTGGGCGTGCCCTTCGAAGCGGCCTGGATGGACCGGATTCGGCGGGCCAATCCGCAAATGACGGTCGTGGACCTGCGGCAGGGCGTCGCGCTGCGGCCTATCGGCGAGCACCACCACGATGACCACCAGGGCGGCGGGGAGGGTGAGACGGACGCCGGCCCGGCGATGGATCCACACGTCTGGACCGACCCGACCCGCGCCGCGGTCATGGTGGAAACCATCGGTGCAACACTGACTCGGCTCGATCCCGACGGTTCCGCCGGATACCGGAGTCGTGCCGATGCCTACAAGCGGGAGCTGCAACGTCTGGACACCGAGATACGGCAGCGGCTGGCGGGCCTGCGGCACCGGCGTTTTCTCGTCTACCATCCCTCCTGGGGCTATTTCGCCGATGCCTACGGGCTGGAGCAGATCGCCATCGAGCGCGAGGGCAAGGAGCCGGGCCCCAGGTCTCTCGCCGCCGTGATCGACCAGGCCCGACGGGAGGATATTCGAACCGTGTTCGTGCAGAGCCAGTTCAGTCGGCATAGCGCCGAGGCGGTGGCACGGGCCATTGACGGTCGCGTGGTGCAAGTGGATCCGCTGTCGGCGGACTACGCTGCCAACCTGCGGCGGGTTGCCGAAGCACTGGCGGGTGCCATGCGATGACCGTGGCAGCCGCCTTCGAACTGGATCAGGTCACCGCCGGCTATGGCGGCGCACCGGCCATCCGCGACGTGACGCTGCGTGTCCAGAAGGGGGAGTTTCTCGGTGTCGTCGGTCCAAACGGCGGCGGCAAGAGCACACTGGTAAAGGTGGTGCTGGGTCTGCTGGCGCCGTGGCGCGGCCGGGTTCGACTGCTCGGCGGCCCGCCGGCGCGCACCCGCCGCCGCGCCGGCTACGTGCCCCAGTACGCGCCCCTTCGCCGCGACTTCCCCATCGCCGTGGAGGAAGTCGTGACCATGGGACGTCTGGGGCGGACGGCCGGGCGTTTCCGCTTCCGCCGAGAGGACCGTGAGGTGGTGCGCCGCTGCCTGCGCGAGACGGAGATCGAGTCCGTGGCGCATCGCCCCATCGGCTCGCTGTCCGGCGGACAGTTCCAGCGGGTGCTGATCGCGCGGGCCCTGGCCACGGAGCCGGAGATTCTTTTCCTGGACGAGCCGACGGCGAACGTGGATCCGCGGATGGAGCGGGACCTGTTCGATCTGCTGAAGGATCTCAATCGCCGGATGACCATCGTGGTAGTGAGTCACGACATCGGTTTCGTGTCCGAATACGTGACCCGCGTGGCCTGCGTCAACGAAACCCTGGTTTGCCATGAGACCGAGGCGCTCACCGGCAGCGTGGTGGAGACGCTCTACGGCCACCCGGTCCGCGTCGTCGACCACGGGGATCATCCGTAATGGAATTCCTGAGCGCGGTCCTCGAGCAGGGCTTTCTCCGCAATGCCCTGCTGGCGGGGGTGCTCGCGAGCATCGGTTGCGGCCTCATCGGCCCCTACGTGGTGGTTCGGCGCATCGGCTACATCGCCGGCGGCATTGCCCATGCCGTGCTCGGCGCCATGGGCTTCGCGTACTACCTGGGCGTGGACCCGCTGGCCGGAGCGCTGGTGGGGGCCGTCATAGCGGCGCTTGTCATCGGCTGGGTGAACCTGCGACTGCGAGCCCAGGAGGACATGCTCATCGCGGCGCTGTGGGCCAGCGGCATGGCGGCCGGGGTGCTGTTCCTCTCACGCAGCGCCGGTTACCGCGTGGATCTGATGAGCTATCTGTTCGGCAACATCCTGCTGGTCTCCCCGCGGGATCTCTGGCTTATGGCCGGACTGGATGCCGTGATCGCGGTGCTGGTCGCGGGCTTCTACCGTCAGTTTCTCGCCGTCTGTTTCGACGAGGAGTTTGCGAGCCTGCGCGGGGTTCGCGTGACGTTCTTCTATCTGCTGCTGCTGTGCATGGTGTCGTTGACCGTGGTGCTGCTGATCCAGGTGGTGGGGCTGATTCTGGTGCTTGCGCTGATCAGCCTTCCCGCGGCCCTGGCCGGTCAGTGGGTGACGTCTCTGGCGCGGATGATGTTGGTGGCGACGGGCGTGGGTCTTCTGGTGACCTTCGGCGGGCTCGCCGCCTCCTACGCGCCGGACCTTCCCGCGGGCGCTGTGATCGTCCTGCTCACGTCGGGACTGTACGTTGCGTCGACGGTCCTGCGGGCCGTCGTTCGTCGCTAGGGAAGCGCTGATCAATTCGCGCGAGCCTCTGGCCGCACAGCACGCTCGCAGACAAGGCGCGCTGCGCAGCGCTGTACTGACGGTACAGTCAAGCAGCGCAACACCGGCTGCGAGCGTGCTGTGCGGCCCCGAAGGGCGCTTCACAGCGGCGCTGTGGACTGCGTTGGCGTTCTTGTAAAGGGCTACGGCCATTCACTGCGAACGCCGCCTTGCCTCAGCGCCGCTGTGAAGCGCAGAGGCACGCGGGAATTGATCAGCGCTTCCTTAAGGTTGTGCACATCGGAATCCTTCCAGGGAGAGGTATTGTCCGAAGATCGTCACATTCAACCTTGCACCCGCAACTACCTGTAATTGCCTGTAAATTTTCGCTGCCGAATTGTTAACCGCTTTGCGCAAAGCACCGCGGGACAGGCACTTCAGCCGCGTTCCCGCAGCTTGTCCACAAAGATATCCACAGGTTCTGTGGACGACGTTCCGCGATGTCTCTTGATCCGGCCCCTCACACCGCGAACAATCCCGACGAAGATCACGCAAGAGGAATTGATGGCGCATCCACCCCGCATCGCCCGGGTCGCCGTGCCCGGCCCCCTTCGGGAACCGTTCGACTACCTTGTCGGCGATCGCGCGGCCCCGCCCGTCGTCGGCGCACGGGTTCGCGTCCCGCTGGGTCGGCGCCGAATCGTGGGCGTGGTGACAGGGCTGGCGGAAGACTCGGCCGTCGCGAGGAGTCGTTTGCGCCGGGTGGAAGAGGTCCTGGACCGGGACTCGTTGCTCCCCAGGGAGCTTTACGACCTCATCACCTGGGCCGCCGGCTACTACCACCACCCCCTGGGGGACTGCCTCAGCGCGGCCATGCCCGTGCTTCTGCGTCAGGGCCGGGAGGCGGCCCCCGCGGTTACCCGGGCTTGGCGACTGACTGAATCCGGCCGAAAGACCGACCCGCAGGACCTGTCGCGCCGCGCACCCAGACAGGCCGAGGTGATGAGCCGGCTGCAGGAGAATGACACCGTCAGCGCCGTCAACTTCCCGGACTGGACCGGCGACTGGCGCGGCGCGCTGGAACGGCTGGTACAGCGGGGCTGGGCCGAAACCCTGGACGAGCCCGCGCACGGCATCCTGCAGGGCCGGGACGAGGAAGGGCCCCACGCCCTCAACGAGGAACAGCAGACGGCGGCCGAATGGCTCCGCCGAGCCCTGGGCACCTTCGAGGCCCTCCTCCTGGAGGGAGTCACGGGGAGCGGCAAGACGGAAGTCTACCTGGCAGCAGTGCGCGAGGCTCTGCATCGAGGGCTTCAGGTGCTCGTGCTCGTCCCGGAGATCGGCCTGACGCCGCAGCTGGTGGATCGATTCGCCCGCCGCCTGCCCGCCGCCATTGCGGTGCTCCATTCCGGGCTTTCCGACAGCGAGCGCCTGGGCGCCTGGCTGGCGGCCCGGGACGGGGAGGCGGCGGTAGTCATCGGGACCCGCTCGGCCATCTTCACGCCCTTGGCGCGTCCGGGCCTGATCATCGTCGACGAAGAGCACGATGCGTCCTTCAAGCAACAGGACGGATTCCGCTATTCAGCGCGGGATCTCGCCGTGGTGCGCGCCAGCCGGCTGGGGGTGCCCGTGGTCCTCGGCTCCGCCACCCCCTCGCTGGAGAGCCTGCACAATGCGGGCCAGGGCCGCTACCGGCACCTGCGCCTGAACCGCCGTGCCGGCGGCGCATCCATGCCCCGCTTCCAACTGCTCGACGTGCGCGGCAAGCCCATGCAGGACGGCGTCTCCACGCCGCTGGTTCGACGTATCCAGAGCCACCTGGACCAGGGCGGCCAGGCACTGCTGTTTCTCAACCGCCGAGGCTTCGCGCCCACACTGCTCTGCCACGAATGCGGCTGGATGGCGGAATGCCGACGCTGCGATGCCCGCCTGACGTTCCACCAGGGCCGGGGGCGGCTGCGTTGCCATCACTGCGACTACGAACGGCCGGTGGACCGCTACTGCCCGGACTGCGGCAGCCCGGACCTGCGACCGCTGGGGCTGGGCACCGAGCGGGTGGAGGCGGCGCTCATGGAGGCGTTTCCCGGCGAGGGCATCGTGCGCATCGACCGTGACAGCACCCGCGCCAAAGGCGCTTTCGAGGAACGAATGACCGCCGCGCGGCGCGGCGAAGCGCGCATTCTGCTGGGAACGCAGATGCTGGCCAAGGGCCACCATCTGCCTGCCGTAACGCTGGTGGGAATACTGGACGCCGATCAGGGGCTCTTCGGCGCCGACTTCCGGGCGCCCGAGCGGCTAGCCCAGCTCGTGGTCCAGGTTGCCGGCCGCGCCGGAAGGGCGGACCGGCCGGGGGAGGTGGTCATACAGACTCACCACCCGGAGCACCCACTCCTTCAGGTGCTGGTGCACGAAGGCTACGACCGCTTCGCTCAGGATGCCCTGGCGGAGCGGCAGATGGCGGCGCTGCCGCCTTTTCACCACCACGCCCTGCTGCGTGCGGAAGCCGTATCCGCGACGGAACCCACCGCGTTTCTGCAGGCGGCCCGGGCCAGCGCAGAGTCGCTCGGCGTGAGCGGCGGTGTGCAGTTGCTGGGGCCGATACCCGCGCCGATGGAACGGCGCGCCGGGCGCTACCGCGCCCAGCTGCTGCTGCAGGCGCCGGAGCGACGGCCGCTGCACTCACTGCTGCGGGCCTGGGTGCCCGGACTGGCGGCGTTGCGGGAGGCGCGGAAGGTGCGCTGGTCCGTGGACGTGGACCCGGTCGAAATGCTCTGAACCCTCGCCGGGCCGGGTTCGGCCCGGCTGCCGGCCTCTCAGGCGCGCCGCGCCTCGGCGCCTTCTTCCCGGGATTCGGAAATGGCGTCGGCAGTGATCGACCACAGCCGGTCACGCAGCCGCAGCGCCTCCAGTCCGGCCTCCAGCGCCCATTGGCGGCGAGCGGAATCGTTACCGATCAGGCTGTCCAACAGCCGCTGCGCCAGCGGTCCATGCTCGTCCCCGTCCAGCTCGATGTGCCGCTCCAGGTAATAGAGCAGCTGTGGGCAATCCCGGGCGCCCTCCGGCCCCAGCGCCGCAACGATCTGATGGAACATGTCGGGAATGAGCTTCTCGCGGCCGAAAAGGAAGGCGGCCGCCACTTCCTCGTCGGTGCCCTCGGCGGCGAGGCGCAGGTTGTGGTCGACGAATTCCCACACGCCGGCAGGCACCAGCGAGAAATCCAGCGTCTCCACGAACTGCCTCACCGGCTGTGTATCGGCTCCCACCTCCTCCATGGCCGCGAGATACATCTCGAAGTGGCTGGAGGGCCTGCCGTGGGCGTCCAGATCGCTTTCCTCACCGAGCACGATCTCGTTGATGAAACGCACCGCCTCGGCGTCCGCCAGGGCGGGCCGCCACGGCAGCTCGACGCAGGTCAGGCGCCGCTGCAGGGCCTTGAGCAGAGTCATGAAATCCCACACCGCGTAGATGTGGTGCTCCATGAACACGCGTATCGCCGGCAGCGAATCCAGCGTGCCGTAGAGGCGGTGGCGGGTGAGCGCGTGTTGGCCTTTTTCGAGTTCTTCGTACATAGCGTCGTCCCTGGTCGCAGGAATGTCAGTCCATCGGGGAGTAAAGCGGGTAGAGGCTCTGCTCTTCGCGGCCGATGCGGTGCTTGAGGATGGTACCGATCTGGCCCAGCTCCTCGCGGAACTTCGGTGCCGTCTCCGCCGTCACGCCCTGCTGGCGCCAGGTCTTGATGAAGTTCACCACCTGCCGGGCGATGGTGTTCATCTCTTTGCGGAAATCGCGGATCAGCGTGGCGTTCTCGGAGTCCCGGGAGAGCTTCTCCTCCAAATAGCCGTAGAAGCGGTAGTTCTCCGCCAGCAGGTGGGCCTCCAGTCGCGTCTTGAAGTTGGTAAGCTGGTCTGGAATGCCATCGTACGGCCCCTGCTCCGCCGCCCGGGAGATCTGCGAGAACATCACCAGGAGCTCCCGATGATCGGACTGCAGCCCGTCGATAAGATCCGGATCGTAGGCATTCCCCTCGATGTGTCCGCCGACGTTTGGCCGACTGCCGTTCACATGCCCCCTCCGCTCGGGACGCCCCGACAGAACCCGACTGAACCACCCCATATCGATATCCCCCAAACCGAAGTCGTGTCATTTGCAGTGTCATTACCCCGGCGCGCGGCTCCCACCTGTCAGTTCTGACAGTAGGTGGGCCAGCCTCGCCGACGAACCGGCGAGAACAGACGTTTCCAGCCTGATTATGTCGTGCCACTATCGTTCGAGTCGGTTTCGACTTTGTGAATTGCTTCTCATTTGGCGCGATGCCCGGAACGCGGCCGCGTCAGCGGGGCTCCAGGACGGCATCGGATAGATCGGGCGTCCGCCCCAACCCTGGGGGGCGGGCATCCAACACGCGGCTCAGTGTGCCGCCACGCTGCCGGCGGTGAAGATCTGCGTGTCGAACACAGATAGGGTGGCGCGCTCGTCGGCCCCGAGATGCGGTGAACCAAGCGCGGCACCTCTTGTTCGGCACGCC
>JASFMS010000032.1:0-9020 GCA_050117435.1 Ectothiorhodospiraceae bacterium
CGCTAGGAAGCGCCCATTGACCACTGGATTCAGTACTCGTTCGGACCGGAGCCGACTCCGGTCAAAGCGAGTGCAGCGCTTAGCGGTCAATGGCTCGCGCGAATTGTTCAGCGTTTCCCTAGACTTCACTGGGCAGAAAGACGGTGTGTCTTCCGCCGCGGGGTCTGATCCGATGAAGCTGTATCTCGTTCAACATGGGGCTGCACTCGCGAAGGAAGAGAATCCGGATCGGCCGCTGAGTGAGGTAGGCCGAGAGGACGTCCGTTCGCTTGCCATGCTCATCCCGAAGGAAGGGCTCGCCAACGTTTCGATTCTGCACAGCACCAAGCTGCGCGCGCGAGAAACGGCGGAAATGATTGCTGCAGCGGTGGGGTTGCAGGCGGAGGAGGTTGAGGGTCTTGGTCCCAGTGATTCCGTCGCGGCCTGGCTGAAACGGGCGGCCGAAGCCGGTGACGATCTCATGCTGGTCGGCCACCAGCCGTTCGTGGGGCGACTGGCGACATCGCTGTTGGCGGGCCGTGAAGAACCCGCTGCCGTCAGCTTCGAACCTGGCGCCGCTGTGTGTCTCGAGCGTGCGGACGACGGTAGCTGGGCGGTCCGGTGGATGATCGGCCCGTCGCTGGATCGACTGGCGGCAACCTGAACGATGGCGGATGTGACAACCGGGTGCCGGGGTCCGGTCGCATTCAAGCCTGTTCCTCGGCACACGAAGCGTGTCCGCGCAGCGGTGGGTAGCTAGTCGAGGGTCTCCGCGATGCGCCGGATTTCTTCCGGCGGGCGTTCCCCGGCCAGCGGGGTTCCCGGCATCAGGTACTTCCCCATTTCCAGCCCGCCTATGGGCACCGGCTCGAAGCCGATGTCTCGCACCAGGCGCGACGCCACCGTGACGGCATCGGCATCGTCGCCCGCCATGGGCATGCCGATACGGCCGGGACGTTCGTGTGCGGACCCCATGCGCGAGTAGCCGATGGCGTTGAACGCCCTGACCAGGCGTGCGCCCGGAAGGAGTTCCGCCGAGGCAAGACCGGCACCCTTGTTCCGAGCCCAGTTGGCGATCTCGCCGTCTCGCCACGGGAACGGATTGCAGGTGTCGATCACCACCTTGCCGTCGATCAGATCGGCCAGTTGTCTGCCGACCTCGGGCAGGGCGCCATAGGGCACGGAGATCATCACTACCTCGCCGAAGGCGGCGGCCTCCCGCGGCGTGCCCGCGCGGGCGTTGGGTCCCAGGCGCGCAGCGAGCGTTCTGTCGTGCTCGATGTGGCGCGATGAGAACATGACGTCGTGTCCGGCGCGCACCCAGACAGCGCCCAGCGTCCCGCCCACTTTCCCCGAACCGACAATGCCGATCCTCATCCCACCGTTGCTCTTGCCGGCGGAAAGCGCCGGCAACGGCAAGCCGGTGACCGCAAGCGACGCCGCGACGGCGCCAATAGCCAGGAGAAATCCACGACGATCCGGTCGCATGACAGTTTCCTCCATGAACCCGCTGCAGGTGGTACCGCCGGCCACGGTCGGCCAGCCTGCCGCCTCCACATTCCATTCTAGTGTCCCTCAGCCGCGGTCGTCGGGGTAGCAAAGGCCTGTCCGGTTGGTCCGTGGTCACAGGGGTCGGACCAAAGTCCAATGGTCTCCGGCAGTAACCGACGTATATGGTGTCGGTTGTCTCTGTGCCAACGGTTGGGGGGGACCCTCTCACGGCCGAGCGCGCGGGTGCGGTATCCCGAGGCGCGCTCCGTACGTGCCGGGGAAAACCCATGCGTCACTGGATTGCTGCGGTTGTGGTTCTGGTTTGCGGCAGCTGCTCGCAACTGCCGAGCGCCGACGTCCCCTTCGCGCCGACGGATAACGCCAGGGCCGTCGTCTTCGATATTGACGGGACGCTCACGCCCACGCCTCTCAAGTACCGGAGTGTCCGCCGCGATGCGGCGGGGACGGTGCGCCACTTCGCCGACCGGGGATGGGAGATTGTCTATCTCACGGCCCGTGTCGGCCCCTTGCAGTCGGGCATTCCGAACTGGTTGCGGGAACACGGTTTCCCGGAGGGCGGCGTTTACGTGACCGAGACGGCGGAGGACAGGGCGGATCATGCGAGGTTCAAGACGCGAATTCTGCGGGATTTCCTGGCGCATGGCTGGAAGATCGAATTCGCGTACGGGGACTCCTCATCGGATTTCGACGCCTACGCGGCCGCCGGTATTCCCAAACAACGCGTCTTTGCGTTGCGGCGTGAGGGAAAGGAGCACTGTCAACCGGGCGTCTGGAATGCGTGTCTCACCGGATGGACGGACTATCTCCATTCGCTGGCGGATTAGGGAAGCACACTGACACACGGGTGCCGTTGGGCGCTTCTCCAAGCAAGGGAGGTCTGCATGAACAGATTCCATGTCGCCGTCACCGCTCTCGCGTGGTTGCTCATTGGGGCGACCTTCCCTTGCCCGGCCGGAACGCTTGATCTCGAGGTGGAAGCGGGGTCCGTCTGGTTCAGCCGCAACGACGCGCGCATTCCCGGGGACACGGGCACCAAATTCGATCTGACGGAGCTGACCGGCTCGGGTCCCGACCCGTATGCGCGCCTCTATGTAACCTACGCGTTCAATCGGCGTCACTCGTTGCGTCTGAACATAGCGCCGCTGAGGGTCAGCGGGACGGGCACTCTGGACCGGGACGTGGTGTTCGACGGCTCAACGTTTCAGCAGGGCGTGTCCACCAGGGCGACCTACCGGTTCGACACCTATCGTCTTACCTACCGATGGATGTTCCACCGCGGCGAGGCGTGGGATCTGGGTGTCGGGGCGGCGGCGCTGGTCCGCGACGCGGAAATCGAGCTGCGGCAGGGCGCGCTTCGGGAGTCCGACGACAATATCGGCGTCGTCCCGCTTCTGCACCTCTATGGGGCCTATCGTTTCAATGAGCGCACATCGATGGTTCTCGATGTGGAGGGAGCCGCGGCTCCACAGGGCCGGGCCATCGACGCCGCCGTGAAACTGACCCACGCCTGGCCGTCCGGGTGGCACGCTTCCGCCGGTTATCGAACCCTCGAGGGCGGAGCGGACAACGACAGCGTTTACACGTTTGCGTGGCTGCATTACGCGCTGTTGAGCGTCGGCTACGAATTCTAGGGTTGCATACCGGTCCGAGGACTACAGGCAATGAAACGACAGCTTCGGCTTTCCGCCGCCGTGTTCACCGGTGTTGCGATTCTGTGGGTGGGCGGGGTGAAGGCGGGCTCCACAGCGGCCGCCGGTGTGACGGCGGGTAAGAATGCAAGCGCGGGGCCCTCCGGGGTCGCGACGCTGGCCGGGAGTCGCTGGCGCCTGGTGGAGTTTCAGTCCATGGACGATGCGATAGGAACAGTGCGCCCGGATGACCCCTCGCGCTACACCATGCAACTGAAGAAGGACGGCGTGGTGACGATGCGGCTCAACTGCAATCGTGCCCGCGGCAGGTGGTCGGCCGTGCCCGGCGCCGACGCCGGCAGCGGCCGCTTCGAGTTCGGTCCGCTGGCCGTGACCCGGGCGCGCTGCCGCCCGCCGAGCATGGACGAGCAAATCGCGGCCCATGCCGAGTTCGTCCGCTCCTACCTGCTGAAGGACGGCAGACTCTATCTGAGCCTCATGGCCGACGGCGGTATCTACGCCTGGGAGCCGGCTCCGGATGGGACCTCGGGCGCGGACATTGCCGCTGCGCCGGAGCAGGGCGGGCCGCGCAACTGGGAAGTCATCGGCCTCTCCGGCGCGCTGAATCTCAGGGAACGGCCCTCGACGGTGGCGGCAATTCTGACCACCTACGCGGCGGGCACGATTCTCGACAATCTGGGGTGCGCGCAGGCCGGCGGTCGGGTCTGGTGCGATGTCCAGGAGTTGGGTGGTGGGCCACGCGGCTACGTGGCCGCGGAATTCCTCAAGCCGGCCGTTTCGCCGGACGGAAGCGTGGCGACCGGACCCGACGACTCGGCGCTGCGTGCCGGCCAAGGGCAGTTCGACGCCACCGGGCGTATCCCCTGCGCGCCGTATCCCGGCGAGCCCACGGTTCAGTGTGAGTTCGGCGTTGCCCGCGCCGGCGGCGGTTACGCCACCGTGGTTGTCAGGAAGCCGCGTGGCGGCAGTCGTGCAATCTTCTTCCGCATGGGCAGGGCCATCGGCGCGGACACCAGCGAGGCAGATCCCGGCGATTTCGGTGTTACCCGCGAGGGCGACCTGAACGTCATCCGGATTGGCAGAGAGCGCTACGAGGTACCCGACGCCGTTGTTCTGGGCGGATGAACCTCCCTACGGCTCGCGACCCGTCGAAGCGGGGTGCGGCGAGTCGGCTGTTGCCATTCGCGCCAGGGCGTCGACTGCCAGGGCGGCAAGTTCCCGCTGTGTTTCGGGCGCCACGCCGCGCTGGGCATAGGCGCGCATGCCAAGGATCTGGACCTGAACGAGTCGGGCCAGCGCACCCGGGGATTGCCCCTGGGCGACCTCGCCGCGTCGTTGCGCCTCGGTTAGTGCTTCGGTCAGCTCCGCTTCGACGCGGCCCAGGAGATCGGCGGCGTGCCGTTTGGCCGCGTTGTCGCGATCGGCCAGTTCGAGCACGGTCTTTGCCAACAGGCAGGCGCGCCCGGATCTGTCGGCGGCGCATTCCTCGCCCACGGCGCGGATGTAGGTGAATACGGCCTGGAGGGGAGAGTCGGCCGAGCCGAGAACCTGACGCAGACGGAAGAGGGAACGCTCGGAATAGAGGTCCAACGCCTCCCGAAAGAGATCGCTCTTGCTGCCGAAGGCCGCGTAGATGCTGCCCGGGTGCATGCCCAGGGCACGCTCCAGATCCTTGATGGACGTCCCCTGAAAACCCTGTTCCCAGAACAGGTTCATGGCCTTTTCGAGGGCGGTGCGCCGGTCGTGTCGCGTGACTTTCTCGCTCACCAGATACTTACGGATGTGGACTTGAATGTTCACTCAAAAATAACTTGAGCGATCGCTCAAGACAAGCTAGGCTCACTGGAAGTTCAAACCCCTACGGCGGGTAACGTTGAGCAATTGCTCAACGAATCGGGAGGCCGGCACCAGAAGTCTCTGTCGGGCGATTGCGAACTACCGGAATTCCCGAGCCGGCTGAGAGGTCGCGAATCGGCGCGCGGTGAAGACCGTGCGCCCGCGTGCCGCATTCACATCAACCAATGGCCAGGCGCCGAATCTTCGGTGCACGGCATGGGAGGCAGTCATGGCCGAGATCTCGATCAGCGTGAACCGGAAGGGCAGCACTGCAAGCGAGGCCCACATTCGCAACCACACGGTGGTGATGGATCGCCCGGAGGAAAAGGGCGGCGAGAATCAGGGCCCTATGGGTGGCGAGAACCTGCTGGCCAGTCTGGGCGGATGTTTCATGTCCAACCTGGTTGCCGCCGCAGCCGCCCGCGACGTGGACCTGGGTGAAGTCGACCTCGCGATCACCGGCGTTCTGGCGGGTAATCCGGCGGTGTTCGAGCGCATCGACATGACGGTTACGGGCAGTGCCGGCGTCGATTCGCTGGAGAAGCTGGTGACCATCGCCGAGCGTGGCTGCATCACCGCGAATACCCTCAAGCAGGGGCTGCAGGTCAACGTCGCCACAGCAACCCGCTGACCCGTGCACCGGCTTCCGGTGCGCCGACATCCGCAAACGGCGTCGGCCCGGTAAACGGGCACTGTATCTGTTGGATGTGCCTGACCGGCTGGTCGGGTCTGTTGGGTGATTCCCACCATCCGGAATATTCGCGTCCCGCTCCGGTTCTGGCGCCGGGGCGCGATAACAATCTAAAAATCAACCGTTTGTTCGTTTTCTCCGCCGCGATCCCACCCTGGCACGCTCGGTGCAAACGCCCACGTTCATCGATGGGCAACGCGGAGCAGCGCGATGAGCATGCCGACGCTGCGCAGGCCGGTGGTGGGCGTATCCCCGGCAAGCGCAATTCTGACATTGGCCTGGGCTGACGCTCGGGAGCGGCAGCGGGTGATTCAGCTCGCTTCCAGCGAGGGACGTCAGACGATGAACCTCCGGACCATGCCCGGCGCCAGGCTGGTCGTGCTGCGCCGCCCCCAAGGCGGATTCGCCGGCTGGGCCGGGATGGACGCGGACTCCGATCCGGCGCGACCGGAAGTCTTCTCGCAGTTCGTTTATCCGGCGTATCGGGGAATCGGACTCGGCGCGCTGCTGGAACATGTCTGGTGGGCCTATCTTGCCAGCCGCGGCTGCACCACCGGTTACATGCGCATGGAGCTGGGGAGTAACCGGGAGCTGTTCCTGCACAGGCTCCGCAGCGGCTATTGCCGACGGGTGGGCCGTGGCGAGCTGGGTTCCCGCTTTCTGAGCGCATGTCGACGCTGCGAGCTGTTCGGTGACCCCTGCAGTCGGCAGGTCTACCTGGCCGTGGACGTCGAGGCGGCACTGGCGGGCACAGCCCCGGCGTCCGGGCCGCTCGACATCGGAGCGCTTCCCGTCCCGGTCGAGCTGGGGTCGTCATTCGGGGATCACCGGCGGGTCCTGCTTGCCGAGGGCGCTTCATGAATGCGCACCTCCGTCGCTGCAGACGAGCTGTGGCTGTCACCGCCTGCACGCTGCCGCGCGAGGCGCTCGGGCAGTGGCGGGACTTGCTGGGAGTCGACCGGGTGCTCTCGGACGCCGCGACCCGGCAACGCTATGGTCGAACGACGCTGAGTCACGCGCCGTCGACGCGCGCAGTGCTGCGCCCGGAGCGGGCCGACCAGATTCCCGGGCTGCTGCGAATCGCCCGTGCGCACGGCGTTTCCCTCTACCCGATAAGCCGCGGTCGAAATTGGGGCTGGGGGGAAGCGTGTCCCGTCACCGAGGGTCAGGTGGTCGTGGACCTCGGCGATCTGGACCGCATTCTCGAAATCAACGCCGAGCTGGGCTACGCCGTGGTGGAACCGGGGGTAACCCAGGGGCAGCTCGTCCAGGCGTTGACGGCCGACGCCCCGGAATGGTGGCTTGAATCCACCAACGCGGGCGCGCAGACCAGTATCGTCGGCAACACGCTGGAGCGCGGTCTGGGTATGGGGGATCGCACGGCATCCATGTGCGGTCTCGAAGTGGTGCTTCCGGACGGTGAGATCGTTCGCACCGGTTTTGGCGCGTTTCCGAACAGCCGTGTAACCCACCTTGCCAAGTGGGGGGTGGGACCGAATATCGAAGGCCTTTTCAGCCAGTCCAACCTGGGTGTGGTGACGCGGATGGGAATCTGGCTAATGCCACGGCCCGAGGGGGCGGAGTGTTGTCTTTTTTCCGTGGACGATACGGCGCTTCCCGGGCTTGTGGACGCGTTGCGACCCTTTCGCCTTCGCGGGGTGCTTCCGACCAACGTGCACGTGTTCCCGGTGCCTGGCACGGATGGGCGGCGGCGGTGGTTGGCGGTCGGGGCCATATACGGGTCGGCGGCCGCGCGGTCATCATTTCGCGGCACTCTGCAGACGGTTGCGAAGGGGCTCGGAAACACGCTGTTCTTCGAGACGCCTCCGGAGGACATCGACGGTGCCCTGAGGGAACTGGGGGTGCTGCGGACAAGCGGGACCGAAGATCTCTTCCGCGCCGGCGATGCCCTCTGTACGGGCGAGCCCTTCTCGCCCGGTCCGGCGTTCCTTCTCGGCTACGTGGGCGGTTCGGAGGTGCAGAAGCCGGTGCGCGAACCGGCGTCCGCCGATCCGCTGGAAAACGATTACGGCTTCTACTTTCTCTGGGCTACCTGCCCCGCCACGGGGAGAGACGTGGCGGACGCCGTCGAGCTCGTTACCACGACCATCGAGGGAGCTGCTTTCCGGCCACAACTGACAATTCAGCTGCCCAACGGGCGCGCCGCCGTGCTCGTGATTCGGGTGTGCTTCAATCGCAAGGATCGGCAAGAGCGCGAACGGGCCCGCCGGTGCTATCACGCTGTGCTGGAAGCCACGGTCGCCGCGGGCTTTCCGCCCTGGCGCCTGGGCGTGGAGGGCATGCGCCTTCTGGACGACGACGGTGTCGACATGGCACTGCCACGGCGGCTGAAAGCGCTGATGGACCCGACGGGGGTCCTCGCACCGGGTCGCTACGTCTGGTGAACCTGGGAGCTACTTACCCGCCGGCGAGACGGTCAGCTTGCCGAAGGCCACCCCCAGGTTGATTCCCCGGCCCTTGCCACTGAGGGCAAGGGAGACTCTGCCCTTGGTGTAGACCGACGCTTCGGCGGATTTCCCGGCGCCCGCGTGCGCCTCCGCGGCCGCGTAGCCGCCGTAGATCTCCTGCAGGGAGTAGATCTCGGAGAACTTGCCGGTTCCGTTGCGGATTTCGGTAGTGCCGAAGGTGATGCCGCCGCCCTTGAGCTTGAGCGTTACGGCGGCGGTCTCGCCGTTGCTGCAGGTGACCTTGCCCGTGCCGGAGGCAGTCTTGTAGAACGCCGACCAGCCGCTGAGACTGAAGGTCATCCTGCAGTCCATGGGGCCGGAGGAGTCGTTCTGCGCCGCGACCGGCGCTGCGGCACCGATCGCCAGGGCCGCCACGGCGGCGCGAAGGGCGTATTTCATGGAAACCACCTTGTATTGCTTCAGCGCACGGCGCCTGAATTCCGTTCGCCCCGATGACGGGTGCTGTCGCGCGGCGCGAGGGCCGGACGGATCGTAGGCGTCGAGGATAAGGCGGCCGGCGCGGATAGGGAAGACCCGGTGTGGCCACGGCTTCGCCGGTGCTGCGGCTGCCGGGGCGTCTATTGCTGTTCCTTTTCGGGAGGCTCGATCTCGCCTTGATAGAAGGGATGATCGCAAGAGCGACCGAACAGGCCGGCGAGGTTGTCGATCACGGATTTGATGGGCTTGATCACGCCGCTGACGAGAAGACCGGAGTCACTGACGACGGGTTTGTCCAACGTGCCCCCGATATCCTCCACGTAACGCGCACAGCCTTTTCGGTTGATCACCGCGGTGCGCAGATCAAGCCTGCGGTCACCGGTCAGTTCCAATGTGCCCTTAAGGGCGACGCGGTGGCGGTCGGTCGCAAAGGCGGTATCGTCCAGG
>JASFMS010000033.1:0-8917 GCA_050117435.1 Ectothiorhodospiraceae bacterium
GGTGATCTCGGGAGTGAGCTCGTTGTCCGGGTAGCGCCGGCGAAAGCCTTCGAGCACCGGGATGGCCTCGTCCCAGGCCTCGAGCTTGAGCAGCGCGGCGGCGGCATCGTATTCCGCCGTGGGGCGCATGTCCGCGTCGGGAACCACACGCCCCAGGCGCAGGAAGTCCTTCACCGCGGCGCGCAGTTTGCCCTGCTCCCGCAGCGCCTCGCCCTGTTTGTAAATGCTGGCGGCGAGCCGTTCCTTGACCGGCGCCTGTTCCGCCTCCGGCGTCAGCGGCAGCGCGTCTGTATAGGCGGACTCGGCCTTGGCGTACTCGCCCAGTTCGAAGCGGCTGTGGCCGGCGACCAGGAATGCGCTGCGGCGCAGCTCGGCGCCGCTGTCGGGATACCGCTGAAGGAACCGGTCGGCCGCCTTGGCGGCGCCGCGCCGGTCACCGCGCTCGTAGAGCGATTTTGCCGCGCGTGCGAGGACCTGGGGGGCCTGGGGGTGATCCGGGAAGGCGTCGGCGAAACGCAGCTCGGAATCGGTCTGTTGCCGGTGCCACGCATCGAGTTCCTCGGCCTCGAGGCGCTCCGCCTGGCGCTGGTAGGCGAGGATCGCCGCGTAGCCCGCTTCGGCGGCGCGGGGATTGTCGCCGTAGCCGTAGGCGGTGTGCTCGTACTCCACGGTGGCCTGGGCATAGCGTTTGGTTTCGAACAGAAGCTCCGCCAGCAGGAAGTTGAGCCCGGGCGTGCGCGCGTCGTCCGGGAACGCCTCGATATAGCGGCGATACCAGGCGGCGGCTTGGCGGTAGTCTTCGGCGTCGCCGCCGTCCTGGGCCGCGGCGTGGTAGTGCCGGGCCAGTTCCGCGGTGGTGTCCTTCAGTGCGGCGACAACCTTCGGATGTTTGCCGGGCTCGTGTTTCTCCCAGAAGGCGGAGGGAATGCCGTAATCCCGGGCGAACGCTTCCTTCGCCTTGAGAACCTGGCCCGGAAAACCGCCCTGGGACCAGGCATCGATGCCTTTGACACGGAACAGCGGAGCGCGCTCGTGCAGCGGGTGCTCGGCGGCAAAGGTGTTGTAGGTGGCGGCGGCGGCGCTCCAGGCTTCCTCGTGCAGATAGTGTCGGCCGAGACGGGCATAGACGCGGTCCTCGAACGGAACGTTGCCGTGGCGCTGGAAGTAGTCCTTCGCGCTGGCGGCGCCGCTCTGGTAGGCGAAGGCGAGGGACACCGCGCGCAGCGTGTCCGCCAGCCGCTGCTGTCGGGCACTGGAAAGCGCGTCCTCACTCAGGCGGCCGTTGTCGGTTTCCAGGGCGTAGAGCTCGAGGAAGGCGGTGACGGCCTCGTTGAGGTGGTGCTGACGGAAACGGCTCCAGCCCTGTTTGTATAGCGCCTGGTCGTAGTAGCCGGTGCCGGGGCCCAGCGCCGCGACCTTGGTGTACGCGGCTTCCGCCGAGCGGAATTTGCCGTTGCTGAACAGCGCCTCGGCCCGACGGAACTGGGCCTCGGCGTAGTGGGGCGAGTCCGGGTTGTCTGTCACCAGGGCGTCCAGTACGGCGACCGCCGCCTCGCGTTTGCCGTTGTATTCCAGGGCCCGGGCCAGCTGATAGCGGATGCGGTCGCTGTCGGGTCCGTCCGGATTTTCCCGCAGCAGACGCCGGTAGAGGGTGATCACCTCGGTGGGCACCACCGGGCCGTCGCCGCCGCCGCTGGCGGCATCCTCGTCGGCGGCCCGCTCCAGGGTCAGATCGGCGAGGCGCCGCTGCGCCTCGGTGCGGCGCTCCCCCGGCGGCGCGTCCCGGAGGTAGGCTCGGTAGCTGGCGATGGCGCGGTCGGGATCGGCCTTGAGGGGGGCGTCCGCTGTCGTGGTGTCCGCCGTCGGCGGCGGCAGCGAGCCGATGGTCTGCGGCGTCCCGCCCAGGCTGCAGGCGGACAGGGCCGGCAGCAGCAGCAATGTCGCGTGGGCGATCCGCACTACCGTGCCTCCGAGTCGTCCGCCGGTCGGTCGTAAAGCCTGGCCAGCGCGAAGCGGGCTTCGGCCAGCTGAGCCTGCAGGAGCCGTCGCCGCTGTTCCAGCTTGCGTTCGGTGAGCTGCTCCAGTACCCGGGCCTGGGCCTGCATGGCGTCCAGTATGTCCGGCATGACCGCCTTGATGCGCCGGCGCTGCCCGTCAATGCGGCCGGCGAACCCCTGGAAGCCGGCGCGCGCTCGCTTCGGTGCCGCGCGCAGGGATTCGGCGCGCTGTGTGAGGTCGGCGATGGCCGTGTCCAGGTTCTTGAGGGCCTTCTTCGCGTCCCAGAGGCGGGCGGCGTAGTTGCGGGTGGCCTGCCAGCGAAGCAGCCCTTTGAAAACACGGTGTTTGTGCCGCAGGGGGGCCGCTTCCGGCGCGTCCGGCGGCAGCGACTCCAGTCGTTTGCCGATGTCGTCGAGCCGCTCCCAGGCCTTCGTCTGCTTCGGTGTCAGAAGCGCCGTGGCGTCGCCGCTGTTCTCGATGGCTTCGATTCGTGCCGCCAGCGCGTCACGGTGTTTGCGCAATTGCGCCAGGTCCAGTCCGGAGAGGGCGGAACGCGTCTGCGGCAGGCGTTCCCGGTACTGGGCCTCGCGATTGGCGAGCATGGTGTCGAAGGTATCCATGCGGCCGAGCCAGTCGGAGAGGTTGTTGTGCAGCCGCCGGAGCTCCTGGAGGCGGATCACGGCCAGGCGGAAGTCGTTTTCCGCCAGCAGGTCTCCCAGGTAGGCGGCGAGATCCGGGTCGAGAATATCGGCGAAGTCCCCCAGCCAGTGGGCGGGGCGGTCGGCGGGCAGCGATTCCACCGCTTTGCGCAGACCGCCGTCGGCGACGGTTGCGATGGCTTTGTCCAGGCGCTTGCGCTGGTCCTCGAACGCCGCAACCGCGCGCTCGTAACCGCCGGCCGCCTTTGACGCGCGACCCAGCCGGGCGTAGCTGTAGGGAACGGCCAGCAGCGCTTCCTGGACGGGGGACGAGCGGGCCGGGCCGGCGGCGAGGCGCCGCCAGGGCGCGAGCGCCTCGGCGGTTCGACCGGCGGCGTCCGCCGCCCAGCCGGCACCCAGAAGCCCCTGCCGTGTGTAGGGGCCGTTGGCGCGTATGCGGTTGAAACGTACTGCCGCGTCGTCGGGGCGGTCCGCCTGGAGAAGCGCGTAGCCCGCGGCGAGGTTGGCGCGGTCCTGAAGCGCGCCGGTTTCGCCGCCGGCCGGTTCTCGGCTACCGACGGCGTCCAGGCGCGTCAGCGCGGCGTCAAGACTGCCGCCGCGCAGGCGGGCGATGCCGTCGTTGAGCAGAGCAAAGTCGCTCAGGGGGGAGTCATCCGGCGCCTGCTCGAGGACGGTTGCTGCCTCGTCGGGGCGATCCAGGCTCAGGAGTGCGAGGCCGCGCAGGAGGCGATCCTCGCCGTTCAGGGTGGCGGCGGCGTCGTTGTCCAGGGCGTCCAGCGCGCTCAGGGCTTTGCGGGGTTCACCGCTGCGCCAGGCGGACCGTGCCAGGGCCAGCCAGGCCCGGCCGCGGGTTCGGGCCGAGACGTCGCCGTTAAGCAGGCGACGGAATATTTCGCGGGCGCGCGCGCGCATGCCATAGTCCAGGCTCAGCCCGCCCCGCAGCAGCTCCGCCTCTTCCCGGCTGCGTTTCAGGGTGTTCCGGGAGCGGGCGACGGCCAGGTGCACCAGGGCGCCGAAGTAGTCCTGCTGGTAGTAATGGAACAGTACCTCGCCGTAATGCAGATCGCGCGCGGCGCTCGGGGCGCGGTTTCCGGCGCGCGCACCGACGGCGACGAGCGCAAGGCCCGCCGCCAGGCAGAGGCCACTGGCGAGCTTCCGGCTCACTCCCATTCCCGGATATCGAATTCGGGCTGCTGTCTGGCTTCGCTGTCGCGAATGCGAAGCTCGACGTACTTGGGGCCCAGCCCCTTCTCGATGGTGAGCTGCGCGCCGCGCTTATAGTCCCGGCCCTTGGGGCCGACACCGGTGAAGAACGCCACCAGCTCGTGCTTGCCGCGTTCCAGATTGGCGGTGTGGATGCGCTGCACGCCGCCGCGATGCAGGGCGGCGACTTCCCGCTCGGTGTAGAGATGGTTGGCCACCTCCTTGCCGTCCAGCTTCACCTGGACGCTGTCCAGGGTGAAGAAGTGGCCCACGTCCAGCGAGACGAAGAGCTGGACCTGCGTGCTGGAGGGAAAGAGCAGCTCCTCTTCGAGCACGAAGAGATCCCGGTTGATCCCCACCACCTCTTCCTTGAGGGACTGAATTTTCTGTTCGAGTGCGCTGGCGGATGGGGCCTGTTCTGCCGAGGCCGCCCCCGCGGCCAGGAGCCAGGCCAGCGCCAGCGCTCCGGCCAGACGCCGCATGATCCTCATTGTCCTTTGCCCCCTTAGCCTGATTCCGGCACCGGTGCCCTGCTGCGGCCGTCCGGTCGGCCACCGGTGTTGCGATTCCGCCGTCGGGTCGGTCGATGAATCGCGGGTTCTGCGGACGCGCCCTTTCGCCGTCCCGGTTCCGGTGTCGCCGGCAGCCTTGTTGTTGGGACGGCTGCGCCTCCTTGTGCCTTAGGGAGCGTCTCCCTGGTGCGCACCCATCCAGTGGGCACTATATCGACGCGCCGCTGGGGGCGACTGCGACATGGCGCACGAAACTCCGGCTGTCAGTCGCGATAGCGCGCGAGTCCCCGGGAGAAATGCATGCGCCCGTGGTTGTCGACGATCACCGCCTCGTAGTCGGGCTGGTCGTCGATGAATGCCAGGCCCTTGTTCACGCCGAGAACGAACACGCTGGTGGAGAAGGCGTCGGTGAAAGTGGCGTTCGGGCCGATGATGGTCACGCTGTGGACTGTTCGGGCGGAGTCGCCGGATTGGGGGTCAATGATGTGGTGATAGCGGATGCCGTCTTCTTCGAAGTAGCGCTCGTAGTCGCCGGAGGTGGAAACGGCCTCGTCCTCCGCCGGAATGCGGGCCACCACGGCTTTTTTGTCTCGAGGGTCCTGGATGCCGATAATCCAGGGCCGCCCGCGGCGGTCACCGAGAAGCCGCGTATCGCCGCCGGCGGTGACCTGGCCGTGGCGTATGCCCAGCTCCCGCATGCGCGCCACCGCATGCTCCACGGCATAGCCCTTGGCGATTCCTCCCAGGTCGATACGCACCCCCGGACGCGTAAAACGCACCGTGCCGGCGTCGCCGTCGACGACGACGTGGTGATAGTCGATAGCCGGCAGCTTCCGCTCAATGGTCGTTCGGTCCGGGTGCTTGTGGGCCCGGTAATCGTAGAGATAGCCCACGCTGGCGAAGGTGATGTCGAAGGCGCCGTGGGTCATCCGGCTCACATCCAGGGAGCGTCGGATGACGTCCACAACCGGCGGCGCGGCCGCTACCGGGTGGTCCGCCGCCTGGTCGTTGATCCGCGACAGGTCGCTGTCCGCGCGGTAGGGGCTCATGGTGCGGTTTACCTGCCGCAGCACCTCCAGCGCCGCATCCGCCGCCCGCCGGGCCCGGACGTCGTCCTCGTGATAGGCTCTCACGCGAACGGATGTGCCCATTATCGCCGCCTTGGCGTCCACCCAGCCTGCCGTCGCCGTTGACGGCCCGCCCGACAAGACCAGCACGGCGGCGACAGCGAGGACGGTGAGGGAGGAGCGGCGGGTGGCGGGTTGGAAGCGAGGGATCATGCTTGGACCATTCTCTTTGCGCCACGGGGCGGGATGCCGTGGCTGAAGAACACTACCGGGGCGGCATTGGGCGATCAACTGTCGGGGAAACGCCTTAATGAGGGGCCTGGCAGTCAGCGAACTCGACTGCGGCTCGCTTCACGATGTGTCGTTGCGGGTTCTGCCGGGGGAATGCGTGTGTTTGAGCGGCCCCTCCGGTAGCGGCAAGACGCGTCTGCTTCGGGCCATCGCCGATCTGGACCCGAACACGGGCACGTTCGCCCTGGACGGCTTGCCGCGTGAGGCAATGACGGGACCGCAGTGGCGACGTGCCGTGGCCATGATCCCGGCGGAGAGCCGCTGGTGGGCGGATACGGTACAGGCGCATTTCCCCGAGCCGGTGGCTCCGGAGGCGCTGGCGCCGCTCGGCCTCGATCCGGCATTGGTGGCACGTCCCGTCTCCGTGCTGTCTTCCGGCGAGCGGCAGCGTTTCGCCTTGCTGCGGGCACTGGCTGTCGAGCCGTCTCTGCTGTTGCTGGACGAACCCACGGCCAATCTGGATGCCGCCAACGCACAGCGGGTGGAGGACTGGCTTGCCGGACGCCGGCGCGACGGCCTGGGCATGCTCTGGGTGACCCACGACGAGGCCCAGATTCGCCGGGTGGCGGACCGCCGCTATATCATTCGCGGTTCCCGGCTGGAGGAGGTGCGGCTGTGAAGGTCATCCATCTGGACTGGTTGGACCTGGGTGTCGCCGCCGCCGTTGTCGTTCTTCTCGCCGTCCTGACGTTCCTGCAGCGCCTGGGGATCGGTCGGGGCCTGCTCGTGGCCGCCTCGCGCATGGCGGTTCAGCTGACGCTGGTCGGCTTCGTCCTGGAGGTGCTGTTCGCCCACGCCGCGCTGCACTGGGTGGCGCTGATGGCCCTGGTGATGCTGCTGGTGGCCGGACGCGAGGCCCGCGCCCGGCAGCGCCGGGGCCTGCGCGGGCTGTCGGGGTACGCCGTCGGAACGGGGGCCATGTTCGTATCCTCCTTCGCCACCGCCGTATTCACCCTGCTGGCCCTGATACAGGCGGACCCCTGGTACGAGCCGCAGTACGCCATTCCGCTGCTGGGGATGCTGCTGGGAAATACCATGACCGGGGTGGCACTGAGCCTGGATCGGCTCACCGACACCGCCTGGCAGCAGCGAGAGGTGATCGAGGCCCGTCTCATGCTCGGCCACACCTGGCAGCAGGCCCTCAGCGGTGCGCGGCGCGAGAGCATGCGCAGCGGGTTGATCCCCATCATCAACGGCATGTCCGCCGCCGGCGTGGTCAGTCTCCCGGGTATGATGACCGGGCAGATACTCGCCGGCAGTGCGCCGGCGGAGGCCGTGCGCTACCAGATACTGATATTTCTGCTCATCACCGCCGGAACGGGGTTCGGCACACTCATCGCCAACCAGCTCGCGGCACGACGGCTTTTCGATGAGCGCGGGCGGCTGAGGCTCGACCGGCTGCGCGCGGTTTCCTCTTGAAGCGGACCACCTCCTGCCGCGATGCTACCGTAAATGAAACTCCGGGAGACTGGATCGTGCGGTTCCCATCCTATATCGGCGCTGTTATTCCGGCGTTGGCAACGATCGTTGTCCTGACAGGCTGCCATGGCGGCAGCGACGATTCGCCGGTGGTGCGAGGCACGGTTACACCGCCGGCGCTCTCCGTGCTGGATGGGGACACCAACAATCCCGGCGACCGGCTTGCGCCCAACGATACCGTGGATGATGCCCAGAATCTGCCGAATCCGGCTACCGTGGTGGGCTACGTCACGGCCCAGGCCGATTCCGGCGCCGTGTCCGGCGCCCGTTTCGCCGAGCGCGCCGACCCGGATGACTACTACCGCATCGCGTTGGCCCAGGGGCACGGGGTCAACCTGGTGATTGCCGACAGCACGGCGGCGGATCTCGACCTGTTCCTGCTCAACCCGGACGGCTCCCCGGCGGCGTCGTCCATGGGCAGCACGGCTACCGAGAGCGTCAGCGCACCGGCGGACGGAGACTACATCGTGCAGGTGCATGCCAATACGGTCACCGGCAGCTCCGGCAGCAGCAACTACTTCCTCAGCCTCGGCCAGGGGGTTCAGGCCCTGCAGCAGCAGGTCATGCGCATGGAAGACGATTTCGTTCCCGGGGAGGTGATCGTGCGTTACCGGAATGCAGCGGCGCCGAGCGGCACGCTCTCGACCCTGTCGGGCGCCCCGGGGCGCGCGATGCTGCTCGGCCTGGGCCAGGGCACGCAGCGGCGCGCTTCCCTGCAGGCCCTCGACCTTACCGGACCGGCTGTGGACGCCGGTCGCCACCACCCGCTGAGCGCGTCGCAGCAGGCCCGTGCGGATACCATTCTGGCGACAAAGGCGCTTCGCCGCCGCGCAAATGTGGCCTGGGCCGGTCTCAACCACCGCGTCTATCCCGCGGCTATCCCCAATGACCCCCGTTACGATCAGCAGTGGAATCTGCCGATTCTGAATATGGCCGACGCCTGGGACGAGATACAGCCCGGCGACGGCGACGTGGTGGTTGCCGTCGTCGATACGGGAATCGTCCCCACCCATCCGGATCTGAACGACAATCTGGACCTCGTCGATGGCTATGACTTCATCGCCAACACTCTCTACAGCGGCGACGGCGACGGCCTGGACGACGACCCCTCGGTTCCGGGGCTGGACGGCGATTTTCACGGCACCCACGTCTCCGGAATCGTCGCAGCCGAAACCGACAACGGCGTGGGCGTGGCCGGTGTCGCCGGGCCCTCGGGCAAGGTGCGCATCATGCCGCTGCGCGCTCTGGGGCAGGCCGGCGGTACGGAATACGACGTTCTGCAGGCGGTGCGTTACGCATTGGGGCTCGACAACGACTCCGGGAAGCTGCCCGCCGAGACGGCGCAGATCGTGAACATGAGCCTCGGCGGGACCACCGGCTCCCTGGCCGATGCATTCGCGGCGATCCAGACCGCCAGCGACGCGGTTCTGGTGGCCGCGGCCGGCAACTCGGGGGCGAACAGTCTGCTCTTTCCCGCCGGCTATCGGGGTGTGGTGGCAGTGGGCGCGACCACGGACACGGACGCTATCGCCGATTACTCCAACTATGGCGAGGCGCTGGATGTGGTGGCGCCCGGCGGGACATCAACAAACCCCATCGTGAGCACCTGGGGGGACACCGACGGGAATCCGGGAACCACTGCCGACATGTATGCCTCCGAGGCGGGCACTTCCATGGCAACGCCCCACGTTAGCGGCGTTGCCGCGTT
>JASFMS010000034.1:0-8890 GCA_050117435.1 Ectothiorhodospiraceae bacterium
GGGGTTTTGCCCAGACCCGGCCAAGGCGCGTTCGACCGTGGCGCGTCTACGTCTTGCCGGGCGTGCTGCTGATCCTCTCCGCCCATGGCGTAATGGGCGCCTTCGGAGCCAGCCTGGCGGCCCTGGTAGCGTGGGCCGCCGGTGTAGCAACGGCTGTCGTGGCGGGTCGGTATCTGCCCGCGCCGGCAGGGGCGGCGTATTCGGCAGATACCGGCACGCTCACGATTCCCGGTAGCTGGTGGCCGCTCGCGCTGATGTTGGCGATCTTCTTCAGCAAGTATGCCGTGGGGGTGGCGTTGGGCCGCAATCCGAGACTGGCGCAGCTCCCGGTCTTCGTGATCTCGGTCAGCCTGCTCTATGGCCTGCTCAGTGGTGTTCTGTTCGCTCGGCGCCGGGCGCTCCGGCGCGCAGCGGTCTGAGGCACCCCGTACCGTCGTCCCGGCAGCGCCGCGAAACCCCGCACAGGCCCCGGGCGTGGCGCTACCCCGGATTGTTCTATTCTCGAATTAGGCGATCCATGGTCGGCGGGCGTGTCAATGTCCCTCCTGAACATAAACGGCGCCACCCTCGAATTCCGGGAAACGGGTCGAGGGGAGCCGTTGCTCTTCGTGCATGGCTCCGCAAGCGACTGGCGGACGTGGCAACGGCAAATGGAGCACTTCGGTCGGCAGTATCGGGTCATGGCGTATAGCCGTCGCTACCACTGGCCGAATACGCCGATTCCGGAGGGCGCGGACTACGCTATGGAGGCGCACGTCGACGATTTGCGGGCGCTGATCGCCGCCCTCGGAATTGGGCCGCTGCACCTCGTCGGTCACTCCTATGGCGCATTTGTCGCCCTTCTGGCCGCGATGCGTCAGCCCGATACCGTCCGCTCGCTGGTCCTCGCCGAGCCGCCGGCGATCACCCTGTTTGTCAGCGACCCGCCCGTTCCCCGGGAGCTCGTACGCCTTCTCCTGACCCGGCCGCGAGTGGCGTCGTCGATCCTTCGTTTCGCGCTTGGCGGCGTCAGGCCGGCGACGGCGGCCGCGAGACAGGGGAACCTTCATGCTGCCATGGACGCCATGGGACGCGCGGTGCTTCGGAGAGACTACTTCAATCGCCTGTCTCCCTCACGGCGGGAGCAGGTTTACGACAACGCTATTGCCGCTGAACTGCTCGGCTCGGGCTTTCCCACGGTCAACTGCGACGAGGTATCGCGGTTGCAGATACCCACGCTGCTGCTGTGCGGGGAATACAGCCCGCGACTGTTCCACCACATCGCCGACCGGCTCGAATCACTGCTGCCCCGCGTCGAGCGGGCGGCAATCCCCGCCGCTTCGCATCTTGTCCATGAGGATGACCCCGTCGCCTACAACGCCAAGGTGGAGGCGTTTCTCAAGCGGTGGACAGGCATCCCTCCGGCGAAATAAGCACATGACAATTGTTGGCTCGGGTTCAACCACAAGGCGGGCGAACCGACGTTGCGAGGAGCAGACCCCGGGCAGCCAGGGGACGGATCGGCGGATCAGTGGGATTGCCGAGCCCGTACAGAAGCGTGTGGCGTCGGCGGATCAGGCGTCCGCGGCTGGCGAACAGCTCGCCATTCTTGCCGAATCGCTGGCGTTGCAGGCCCGTCGATTCAAGGCGGCCTGACCGGCGCTCTTCCGGCCCCGGCGCGAGGGTGCGCCGGGGCGGTAGTCCCGGGGGGCGCCGGCTCACCGCCGGAGCCGGATTTCCCGGGGGTGTGATCAGTCCGCGGGTACGATCCATGCGCGGCCGTTTTCCAGCGTCCGGAACTCGTCCTCGGCCACTCCGAGCCGCCGCCGCGCGTCCGCCAGATCGCGCAGGGGCTGCTCGTAGCCGTCGTCGGCCAGCGGAAACGTGCCGAAATGGATGCCGATGCTGCGTCGGGCACCCAGATCCCGATGTGCCCGCAGCGCTTCTTCCGGGTTCATGTGAACCGCGCCCATGAACCAGCGCGGCTCGTAGGCGCCGATGGGAAGCAACGCCAGGCGGAAGGGCCCGTATTCCCGTGCCGCGAGCCGGTAGTTTTCACCGTCGCCGTAGCCCGTATCCCCAGCGAAATAGACATTGCCCTGGTCCGTGAGGACCACGAAGGCGCCCCAGAGCGCCCTGTTGCGGTCGAACAGGCCGCGGGCCGACCAGTGCTTCAGAGGCGCCAGGGCGATCTCCATGTCGTTGCCCACCTTGGTGCGATCGCCCCAGTCCATGGGTTCGCAGCGGATGCGTTCGTCGAACTCGCGGACGATGGCGTCATTGCCAAGCGGCAGCAGTATTCGGGGCCGGTCCCGCTGCCACAGCGTCTGCAGAGTGGGCAGGTTCATGTGGTCGTAGTGGTTGTGGCTGACCAGCACAACGTCGATGGGCGGCAGCTCCTCAATGGCGAGGCCCGGTGGCCGGACCCGCCGGGGACCGGCCCAGGAGACCGGGCTGGCGCGTTCCGCCCAGGTGGGGTCGGTGAGGATGTTCACGCCCCCGGTCTGAATCAGCAGCGTGACGTGGTTGATCATCGTGACCCGCAGCTCCGCACCCGGCACGCGTTCGGGCGGAATATCGTGTGCCGTGTTCTCGACCCGGTCCGGCCAGGGGCCCTGTTCGGCGGTGAAGCGCCAGCGAAGGAAATCGCCGAAGCCGTGATTCAGGGGCGCTCCGGGATTGAAGAAGCGCTCGCCGTCGAAATGATCCGACTCCGGCCCGTCGTAGTAGTTGGCGCAGCCGCCGAGCAGCGTTGGCACGAAACAGATGCCGGACAGCAGGCGAACAAAGCTCCGCGCCGGGCGACCGCCGCCGCTATCGCAGTATCTCGAGTATCTCGCGCGTGTCCTCCACGACCCGCACAATGCGGTCATCCACGCTAATGGTGACAACGCCATCGTCCTCCGCTGTGACCGTCCCTTCCTGATAGACCGCTTTGTCGAGCGTATGTCCCACCTCCAGGTTCCGCTGCCAGCCCGGGGGCAGTGAACCACCCCGGTCCACCTTCTTCTGCAGTCCGGGTGGTAGCTTGCCGTTACCGTTGCCGGCCAGGGCGGTACCGGTGGTGACAGTTGCCGCGATTGCCAGTAGCAGGACTCCGATAGAACGCATTGTTCCTGTCTCTCCCTCTGTCGAATTGTGGTTCCGGATGTGATCGCCGCTACCCTGTGGCGGCGGCAGTCTGTCCGTCGGTCCTCTATAGTGCCAATGGGCGCACATCCGTGATGCGTAACGGGTTGCATCGTCGGAATCCGGGATGCCCCGAATCTCTGTCCTCGGGAATCTGGAGTCGAACCATGAGCAAGCACCTGCTGACCACGACCATCGCCGGCAGCCTGCCGAAACCAGGCTGGCTCTCCGAGAGCGAAAAGCTCTGGGCCCCGTGGCGGTTGGAGGGCGAGCTGCTGGAAGAAGGCAAGCGGGATGCGGTGCGTCTGGTGTTGCGGGATCAGGAGCGGGCCGGCATCGATATCGTCAGCGACGGTGAGCAGACCCGGCAGCACTTCGTCACCAGCTTCATCGAGCGGCTGGAGGGCATCGATTTCGGCCGCAAGCGCACGGTGCGGATCCGAGACCGCTACGACGCGGACGTTCCGGTGGTCGTGGGCCCCGTGTCCCGGCCCGATCCCGTGTACGTGGAGTATGCCCGCTTCCTGCGCGAGGCGACGGACCGGCAGGTCAAGTTCACGCTTCCGGGCCCCATGACCATGGTGGATACGCTGGCGGACGAGCACTATGGCAGCCGCGAGGCGCTGGCCTGGCAGTTCGCGCAGGTGTTGAACCAGGAGGCGCGGGAGATCGCGGCCGCCGGTGTGGATGTCATCCAGTTCGACGAGCCGGCGTTCAATGTCTTTTTCGACGAGGTACGCGACTGGGGCGTGAAGGCCCTGGAGCGCGCCGCCGAGGGGCTGGAGTGCACCACGGCCGTTCACATCTGCTACGGCTACGGCGTGAAGGCGAATATCGACTGGAAGAAAACCCTCGGCTCGGAATGGCGGCAGTACGAGGAAGTGTTCCCGCTGTTGCAGTCTTCGACCATCGACCAGGTGTCGCTGGAGTGCCAGAACTCCCATGTCCCCATGGAGCTGATCGGTCTGCTGCGGGGAAAGGATGTGCTGGTGGGTGCCATTGACGTCGCCACGAACGAGGTGGAAACGCCGGAGGCCGTCGCCGCCACCCTGCGCAAGGCGCTGGAATACGTGGATGCGGAGCGCCTCTATCCCTGCACCAACTGCGGCATGGTGCCGTTGCCGCGCGATGTGGCGCGACGCAAGCTGGCGGCCCTGGGCGCGGGAGCGGCCCTTCTCCGACGTGAGCTGGGCGGCTGACGCGCAAGAAACGGGTGGCGGTGCCCCGGCGCTGAATTATTCTGGGCACCATGCTGAAGGAAAAATACATCGCCCGTGACCGCGCCGCCGCTGCCGCAGACACCGAGTTCGCCTATGTGGTGCGCGCGCTGGATTACCTGGAGTGCCACTGGCGCGAGCAGCCGGGGCTGGAGGAAACGGCTCGGGCCATCGGCCTGAGCCCGTATCACTTCCAGCGGCTTTTCAAGCACTGGGCGGGCATATCGCCCAAGCGCTTCCTCCAGTTCCTGACCGTGGAGTACGCCAAGACACGGCTGCGCGCGGCCCGGTCCATTCTGGATACGGCGCTGGATTCCGGCCTGTCGGGGCCGTCGCGCCTTCACGACCTGTTCATCGCCGCAGAGGCCATGACGCCGGGCGCTTACCGCCGCCGTGGGGCGGGCGTGTCCATTCGGTGCGGCATTCACGACAGCACCTTCGGGCCGGTGCTTATTGCCCGCACGGACCTCGGGGTCTGCGGACTGCACTTCGCCGATGACGAGGAAGCCGCGTTCGCGGCGCTGCGGGCTGATTTCCCCGATGCCGCCCTGGTTGACGACGCTGACGCAACGCGGGATGTGGCCCGCTGCCTGGAACGCCCCGGTTTTGGCGGCGGAACGCTGAAACTGGCACCCCGCGGAACCAATTTCGAGCTCAAGGTCTGGTCGGCTCTGCTGCAACTGCCCCCCGGAACTCTGGCCAGCTACGGCGACATCGCGAAATTCGTCGGTACCCCGGGGGCCAGCCGAGCCGTCGGCCGGGCGGTCGGGGCCAACCCCATCTCACTGTTGATCCCCTGTCATCGCGTGATCCAGGCCAGCGGTGCCCTGGGTAACTATGGTGGCGGCCCCATGCGTAAGCGGGCCATCGTAGGCTGGGAGGCAGCTCACCTCTGGCGGGAACAGGCCGAACCCGGCGACGCGGTGGTGTCCGCGCGACCGGGAGATTGAAGCCATGGCAGTCGTCGTGCGGCAACCGGTATCGATGCCCCGTCCGCCTCCCGGGTTCACCGGCCGAGTTCGCGCAACCCTCGCCGCCATCCGTGTCTGGCGTCGGCGAGCGCGAAGCCGTGCCGAGCTTTCGCGGTTCGACGCGCGCGGGCGCGCCGACATCGGCGTGCGTTACGAAGACGCGGCAAGAGAATGCCGCAAGCCGTTCTGGCGGGCCTGATGGTGCTCAGGAGCCGATACCGGCGCCGCCCATGATCAGAAGCACCAGCGGCAGTGAGATGGCCGATACAGCGGTTTCCACCGTGAGCAGTGTAGCGACGAGCGTGTGGTCGCCTCCCATCTGCCGGGCAAGGATGTAGGCCGAGGAGGCGGTGGGCAGGGCACCGAACAGCACCAGGATGCGGGTTTCCATGGGGGTGAGCCCCACCAGTCGGGCGGAGCCCCACGCGAGCAGTGGCATCGCTACCAGTTTCAGCAGGCTGGTTCCCACCAGCACACCACCGCGGCCCCAGGCAGTGCGCAGTTGCAGCCCGGCACCCACGGTCATCAGCCCCATGGGGAGCGCCGCCCGGCCGACAATCTCCAGCACGCCGTCGCTGCCGTAGGGAAGGCCGATGCCCGTGCGGTTGAGGAGGATCCCCACGACGCAGGCGATGATCAGGGGATTTCGCGCGATCCCCCGGGCCAGTGCGGCCGGCGAGCTATGGCTGCCGGCGTAATGGGTGAGCACGCCCACGCAGTACACGTTCACCAGCGGAATCAGCATAGCCACCGTCATCGCCGCCACGGCGGCCCCTTCGTGACCGTAGACGCCCAGCGCGGCCGCGATGCCGAGGTAGGTATTGAAGCGGATGCTTCCCTGGAACACGGACGTGAAACCCGGTCCGTCCACGGCGAAGAGCCGCCGCAGCGCGATCACCCCGGCGCTCATGGCGGTCAGCGCGATCACCACCGCGCCCAGCACGAGGACGATACGGTTACCGTCGATCTGCGCCGTCGCCAGTTTTTCCACCAGCAGCGCCGGGAACAGGACGTAGTAGACCAGCCGTTCCAGCGGCGGCCAGAAGCCGTCGCCCGGAAAGCCGACGCGCCGGAACAGGTAGCCCAGCCCGATGAGAGCGAAGATGGGCACCAGAGCTGCAAGGATTGTCTGAAGGTTCTGTATCAGCACTCCCCGACCCGGTCGTTTGTTGTCGTTGGCAGGGTGGCGGTGCCCGTGCGCCATGGACGGACGCTTCTGCGCCGGGACACGTGACCGCCATTCTACGGGCTCGGAGCCGAATACGTGACCCGGCCCCGCAGGCCAGCGGAGCCGGGCTTTGAGGGTGGATTCAGTGGCCGCTGAGCAATTCCGGCAGCAGCAGCGACACCTGCGGGATGTAGGTGATCACGATCAGGAATCCCAATAGCAGCGCGAGCCATGGCAGCGCCGCGGAAATCGCCCATCCGAGACTGCGGTTGGTGATCCCCGCGGTGACGAAAAGGTTCAGTCCCACGGGCGGGGTGATCATGCCGATTTCCATGTTCACGACCATGATGATGCCCAGGTGGATGGGGTCGATTCCGAGTCGTGTGGCAATGGGGAACAGTATGGGCGCCATGATCAGCAGGATGGCCGAGGGCTCCATGAAATTGCCCGCGGCCAGCAGCAGGAGATTGACGACGATCAGAAAGCCCCAGGCGGGCAGGCCCCAACTGACGATGGCCTCGGCGATGTGGTGCGGGATGCGCTCGGTGGTAAGCACGTGAGCGAAAAGCATCGCATTGGCGATGATGAACAGCAGCATGATGCTCACCTTCGCCGCATCCAGCACGGTTGCCCGGATTTCCGGATGCCAGAAGCCGCGTGGAACCGCGAGCGCCATTTGCCAGAGATTTCGGCCTACCGCCGCACCGACGCGTTCGCCGTGCCGCCGCCAGGGCGTTGCCTTCAGTGGTCCGATGTCCCGATAGACCAGCGTTGCCACCAGAAACGCATACACCGCCGAGACCGCTGCCGCCTCGGTGGGACTCGCGATGCCGCCGTAGATCGAGCCGAGGACGATGACGATGAGCATCAGCCCACCGGAGGCGCGGGCTCCGGAGGCAACGAGCTGCACCAGCCCGGGAAACGGCTGCGATGGCAGCTGCTTGCGCCGCGCCACCACGTAGATGGCGAGCATGAGAATCCCGCCCATGAGAATGCCGGGGATCAGCCCTGCCATGAACATCTTGGCCGCCGACACCTCCGTCGCCGCCGAATACACCAGCATGACGATGGAGGGCGGAATGAGGATGCCCAGCGTGCCGGCGTTGGCGATGGCGCCGGCGGCAAATTTCTCCGGATAGCCCGCCTTGGCCATGCCGGCGATCACCAGGCTGCCGATGGCGGCCACCGTGGCCGGCGAAGAGCCGGATACCGCCGCGAACAGCATGCAGGCGAGCACCGATGCCATGGCCAGACCGCCACGGATATGACCCACCGCGTCGGTGGCGAAGCGGATCAGGCGTTCGGCGACCCCGCCGGTGGAGAGAAACGCCGAGGAGAGGATGAAGAACGGAATGGCGAGCAGTGTGTAGTGCTCCGATACGTTCGCCATCATCTTCAGCGTCACCGTGGCGAGACTGTCGCTGGAGAAGAGGAAGATGGTCAGAACGCTGGACAGCCCCAGGGCGATGGCCACCGGCATGCCGATCAGCATGCAGGCGAACAGGACGATGAACAGCACCGCAGTGGTCATGGTTCAGGCCTCCCGCCGGTCGCCGTGTTCCAGCTTTTCCATGGACTCCGCGGCCTCGTCGGCGAGCTGGAAGCCGTGGGACCGTCCGCGGACGATATTCACAAGGAGAATGAGCAGCCGCAGCGCCAGCATGGCGAAGCCGACCAGCAGCACGCTGTGGGCGAGCCAGAGCGGAACCGGCAGGTCCTCCATCGTCAGGCCGATGAGCCACATCTGCTGCAGATAGCCCCAGGCACCGGCCAGAAAGAAGCCGCAGTACGCGAGGGCGCCGAGAACGGCGATGGCGCCCACCACCCGGTGCACTTTGTCGGGAAGCATCCGCACGACGAAGTCCACGCCGATGTGGGCGCCGGTCTTGATGCCGTGGGAGGCGCCGAAGAGCACGAACCAGCCGGCCAGCAGCAGAGTCGTCTCCTCGGCCCAGAGCAGGCCTTCACCGAAGCCGAAGCGCAGCACCACCTCGACGAAGACCAGAAGCGTCATGGCCACGAGGAGGAGGGAGATGATCCCCTCCTCCAGGCGGTCGAGGAATCGAACGATCATGTCCGTTTACCCCGGGTCTGCAGGGGCTTAGCCCTTGCAGGCCTCGGCGGCCGAGATGAGGTCGCTGCCGATTTCGTCGGAGAACTGGTCCCAGACCGGCTTCATGGTGTCGACCCATTCGGCGCGCTGCTCCGGCGTCAGCTGCAGGATCTTGCTGTCCCCGGAGTCCACGACCTTCTGCTTCTGCTCCTGGTTCAGCTTCCTGGCCAGCTTGTTGCCGTACGCTACGGCCTCGTCCAGGGACTTCTTCACGACCGGGCGGACGTCGTCGGGAAGGCCGTCCCAGAAGCGCTTGGACGCAACCACCATGTAGCCCAGGTAGCCGTGGTTGGACTCGGTGATGTAGGGCTGA
>JASFMS010000035.1:0-8818 GCA_050117435.1 Ectothiorhodospiraceae bacterium
CGCACCCATCGACGGGTTCGGCGTCGGCTCGAAGGTGGATACCTCCGCCGATCTGGCGTTCCTGGACTCGGCGTACAAGCTTCACCAGTACGAGGGCGAAGCCCTCAGCAAACGCTCGGAAGGCAAAGCCGATCTCCCCGGAATGAAGCAGGTTTTCCGTTTCCGTGACGGGGAAGGACGCATGAGCGGAGACACATTGGGCACGGACGCCGAAGCGCTCGACGCACGGCCGCTGCTGAAAACGGTAATGCGCAACGGCCGGCGCCTGGGACCGGCAGAGTCCATGGACACGATTCGCGCCCGGGTCGAAGCCGAGCTGAACGACCTCCCGGAACAGTACCGGACCCTGGAAACACAGGCCCGCTATCCGGTGGATCTCTCCAGCGGACTGCGCAGGCTGAAAGCGGGCGACTAGCCGGTCCCCCGTTATTCAGATACGGAGGTCGTCCAGCGGGCGGCCCTGTGCTTCCCACTCCTTGATCCAGCCCGGCTTGCGCCCACGCCCGGACCAGGTCTTCGATGGATCGTCGGGATGGCGAAAGCGCACCGTGGGCCCGCCCGGGCGACCGGAAGCGTCACTCTGCCCGCCCATCAACTCGGCAAGCGTGAAGCCGTATTTCTCGGCAACGCGCTGCAGCTCCCTCCGAGCCTTTCCAGCGTCTTGCGTTCGCCTCGCCGCGAGTTCGTGATCGATGTCCTTTCTGAGCTGCCGAAGCTCATCGGAACTGTACTTGGACAGGTTCATTTTTACTCCCAGACAAGAAAACAGCGAAGCGCCCCCGGGAGACGCCGTGACATCCCCGACGCGCATCCGACGCTCGACAAACGCGATAATGCTAATCATTTCGGACCAGTCCCGCCACGCATTCCGTCGGGCGTTGCGGCGTCGAGTCGCAGGCGGGGTTCAGCGTCTCCTTAGCAGTCCCGCGAGCGACGATGTATATTGTCGCCTCTGAATTTCCGCCCTCCCGCGGCCACACCCCGCACATGTGCGGGCCCCGTCACGGTTCGGCCGCGGGCCGTTGAACCAAGGTGATTCCCGAAATGCAAGCGGCACTCTCCGCCACGCCGGCCGTCCTCACCATCGAGCTCGACACCCGAGCCCTCTCCCCCAAGCAACGGCCGCCGGAACCGCTTGGGCGGGACGCCGCCGAAGTAATTGCCGGCTCCGTGGCCGACGACCTCCGCCGCATCGTCGGCGAAACCGTCGCCGACGCCGGATTGATACTGCCCGGCGCCCTCTACGACGTCACGGAAGTGCTCCGGCCGGGCCTGCCCATGGTGGAGGCGCTACTGGACGTATACCGGGGGAGTCTGCGGGGCGGCCCCTTTGAACCGCACCTGCTTGCCATCGGCACGGCCGGGGCTCATTTCCCGGTGCGCGAAATCGCACCTCGCAGAGCACCGGGCTCAGGACCATTGCTGGTGCTGCCATTCGCCCTGGTGGCGCCGGGTCCGCAACTCGACCCTCTGCGCTCCCGGCTCGAAGAACTGCTCATGGAGAAGGGCCGTCCCTCACTGCACACGGATCAGCTGATCCGCCAGCAATTCGGCCTCACGCCCGTGCACCTGGCCTACGTAACCTTCAACGATCTCGCGGCACTGCTTCGCGTGCAGCTGGACCATGCCGGATTCGGCCCCCTCTGGGGCCTCATCGAATCCGCACTGTACCGTCCCGACGAGCCGGCAACCGCGGAGCTGGACTCCGGCAACCGGTTTCTGCAACTCCACGGCCGGGTATGGACACCGTTTCTGAGCTTCGACGACTGGACGCAGCGGTACGGGAACGGGCCGGGAGGTGGCGCCGTAGAAGGCTACGCGCTGTGGACGCGTATCCAGCGCCAGTACATGGCGGGCCTCGCGGCACACGGCCTGGAGGTTATTCTCACCGAACCCCGCGGCGGCGTCTTCGCGGATTCCGCCGAGGTCGCCATTTCCGTGGCACAGCAGGCGGCTCTGGCCGATGAACGGGTTTATCGCGAGACGATAGCGGGCACGCCGGACTTCGCGACGGCCAGCGCCGTCACGCTCACCGAACACGCCACCAGCGAACTCGGCCCCATCGCCTTAACGGTTCTCGTGCAGTCCGCTGACGGGCAGATCGAGTACCTGGGCAACGAATACCCTCTGTCACCGGAGGCCATCGCCGCAATCCGGGGATACTGGCAGCAGCAGGCCCACAGAGCGGGGGCCACCTTCCGGGTGGAAGCGCCCGGCGAGCCAGTGGTTTCGGGAGATCCGCCACGGCTGATGCCCTTTCTGGACTACGACGGGACGAGGCATTGAATTTGAAGGACTGAGGACTGAGGGCTGAGGGCTGAGGGCTGAGGGCTGAGGCAGGATGGCGACAGGCCACTGACTGTCTTGTGATTCCTGTATTCCTGCCTTCGCTCAGGCCGGTCACGGGGTGTGGTGCGCGCGGCGCACACTACGAGCTACCGGGAACGCCGTCCCCACTCAGTCCGCAGCACTCATTGCCCAGTCCTCTAACTCACGGATTCAGAAGCGAATGCCGCCATTCGCCGTTTTCCAGCCAGTAGCGATCCCGGTCGTGTAACCGGCCGCTGCGGCCGCACCAGAATTCGATCATGTCGGGCGCGAGGCGGTAGCCGGACCAGTGGGGCGGACGCGGCACGTCGACACCCTCGTACTCCAGCTCCAGGGAATTGACCCGCTCCTCCAGCTCCGTGCGGTTGGGCAGCGGCTCGGATTGGCGGGAAGCCCACGCGCCGATCTGGCTGAGACGGGGGCGGGTACGCCAGTATGCGTCGGCTTCCGCGTCGCTGACCGGTTTCACGGCGCCTTCCACGAGGACCTGCTCCCACAGCGGCTGCCAGTAGAAACAGAGCGCGGCACGGGGGTTTTCGGCCAGCTGCCGTCCCTTGCGACTCAGGGTGTTGGTGTAGAAAACGAAGCCGGATGCGTCCACACCTTTCAACAGAACGATCCGCGCACTCGGGCGGCCGTCGGCGCTGGCGGTGGCCAGGGTCATCGCCGAGGGCTCGTTGACTTCCGCCTTCCGCGCGCGATCGAAAACTTCGTTAAAACGCTGGATGGCCTCGTTCAGCAGCTGCATCGGTTGCCCGTTCCCCTGTCAAAGTTAAGCCGGGAGTGTACTGCCCTTCCCGAAAGCATTCTATGCGTCCGCGTGCCCGATCGACTCTTCGGCAACAGGCACAACGGTGAGCTTCAATCCTTCCATGCCCGTGACTCGAACCCGTTGTCCGGCCCTGACCGGCTCGGTGGCCTCGGCCTGCCAGAGCTCGCCGTGGATGCGCACCTTTCCCTTCCCGGTGAAATCGGCGACGGCCACCCCCTCGCTGCCCAGCATCTGCTGGCGCCCCGACACCACGGGCCTGCCGTGCGCCCGGAGCGCCAGGGTCGCCGTTCCCAGGAAGACAATCAGGCTGGCAAGCGTAAAGCCGGCAACGAGCATGAGCGAGAGCTGGAATCCGGCGGTCTGGGTATCGAACAGCATCACCGACCCGATGGCGAATGCCGCGACACCTCCCAGGCCCAGGGCGCCGAAGCTGGGAACGAACGCCTCGGCGATCATAAACGCCACTCCCAGCAGTATGAGGCCGAGGCCGGCGTAATTGATGGGCAACGCCTGAAAGGCGAACAGGGCCAGCAGAAGGCAGATGCCGCCGAGCACCCCCGGAACCACCGCTCCGGGATTCGCCAGCTCGAAAATCAAACCGTACACACCGACGAGCATCAGGATGTAGGCGACGTTGGGGTTGGTAATCACGGCGAGAAGCTCGGTGCGCCAGCCGGGCTCGACTTCCTGGACGGCCGCGCCCGCCGTCGCCAGCGTCCGCTCCCCGGCGGCAGTGGTAACCTTCCTGCCGTCGACCTGCGCCAGAAGGTCGTCCACGTCATTGGCCATCAGGTCGATCACGCCTTTATCCAGCGCGGTGCTCGCGGGAAGGCTGGCCGCCTGGCGTACCGCCTTTTCGGCCCAGTCCGCGTTGCGTCCGCGCAGTTCGGCGAGGGAGCGGATGTAGGCGACGGCGTCGTTGACCATCTTGTGCTCCATGGCACTGCCGCCGCCGGCGTTGCCGCCGGAATCGCTGTCGCCGCCGTCGCCTCCGCCACCCCCGTCTCCCGGCGATGGCGAGGACGGCAGGCCGCCCAACCGCACGGGCGTCGCCGCGCCCAGATTGGTGCCGGGCGCCATGGCGGCGATGTGGGAGGCATAGAGGATATAGGTGCCGGCACTGGCGGCTCTGGCTCCACCGGGCGCGACGTAGGTCGCCACCGGAACATCCGATGCCAGGATGGCTCGAATAATCTGGCGCATGGCGGAATCCAGCCCGCCCGGCGTGTCCACGCGCAGGACCAACAACGCGGTGTCCGGGGGCGCCTGCTCGATGCCGTCTACCACGTAGCTCGCCGTCGCCGGACCAATCGGGCCGTCAATGTCGAGTACCCGCACGTCTGCCGCGGCGCTACCGACAACCGCCAGCCAGCAGGTCAGCACCAGAAAAAGGCTGAACCGCCCGAACATACCGCAAGGTCCCCGCTCGTCAGTCCCGTTTGACCGCCACCTGCGTGGCGTCTGGTACCACTATGCGACCGTGGAGCCCCTGTTGCCAACGAAAAACGGGGCCCCAAGGACCCCGTTGGCACAACTGCGATGAGACCGCTGCTCAGCTTCCCAGCGCCTGACGTATCCGCTGCTGAACATCGTCGACGGAGCCGGTACCGTCAATTGCCACGTAGCGCGGGGCATCCTCTCCCCCTTTCTCGGCGAGGGCGGAATAGTACTCCACCAGCGGCTTGGTCTGTTCGTGGTAGACCTGAAGGCGCTTGCGAACGGTATCCTCGCGGTCGTCGTCACGCTGCACGATGGGTTCGCCGGTGACGTCGTCCTTGCCTTCCTCCTTTGGCGGGTTGTGGACGACGTGATAGACACGACCCGACTCCGGGTGGACGCGCCGTCCGCTCATACGCTGGACGATCTCCTCGTCATCCACCTTCAGCTCCACCACGGCATCGATGACGATGCCCTCGTCGCGCAGGGAATCAGCCTGGGCGATGGTCCTCGGGAACCCGTCGAAAAGAAAACCGTTGGCGCAGTCCGGCTGGGAGATACGCTCCTTGACCAGACCCATTATGATATCGTCGGAGACGAGCTTGCCGGCATCCATCACTTTCTTGGCCTCTATGCCAAGCGGGGTGCCATCCTTTACCGCGGCGCGCAGCATGTCGCCGGTCGAGATCTGGGGGATTCCGTAGCTCTCGCTGAGATAGGCCGCCTGTGTGCCTTTCCCCGCCCCCGGCGGTCCTAATAGAATGATTCGCATGAAAACAACCTCCCTCGGTTTTAATTCGTCGTGGGCATCCGCGTGCCCGGAACCGGCCGGCACACCAAGCGTCCCTACAGTCTGCCCTCCGTTCCTTCCAACCGAGGGATCCCGGACCGCGGTGCACCGCAGTCGGTCTCACGCTCGAAGCGCGCTCATCACCGGGAAGAAGTCGAAGCGGTCGGCCCACCTGAAGTGCCGCGCTCTCTGGGGTGTTGCCGCCCTGCTGTTGCAAGCGCTGAGCCTATCACCGGCCCTTGCCGACTGCAACGCAGCGCCCGGACGCGGCGTTAACTGGTACGGCTGCGAAAAACCCGGGGCGAAGCTGGCGGACTCGGACATGGAAGGCGCCACCCTGTATCGCGCGAAGCTGGCGGGTGCGGACTTCAGCGCGGCCAACCTGCGCAATGCCGATCTGGGCTCCGCGGAACTCGACAAGGCCGTTTTTCGCGATGCAACCCTGCAGAACGCCCGCTTCGTGTCCGCTTCCATGCAGGGCGCGGTTTTCACCGATGCGGACATGCGCGGTGCCAGGCTGGAGCGCGCGGACGCGACCGATTCAGTGCTGCGGGGCGCGCTGATGGACGGTGCAAATCTTTATGGTACGACGCTGCGCGGCGCCGATCTGCGTCAGGCGAGGCTGACCCGGGCACGCCTGGCGGAGGCCGATCTCTCCCGCGCCGATCTGGGCGATGCGGATCTCACGGAAAGCAACCTGCGGGGAATCCGACTGGAACGGGCGAATCTGGAAGGCGCCAACCTGACGGGCAGTGATCTTCAGAACGCCAATCTCTACCGCGCCGTGCTCCGGGACGCCGATCTCCGGGAAACCGACCTCAGGGGCGCCGACCTTACACGCGCGGTACTGGACGGAGCGCGCCTGGGCAACGCACTTTGGACCAACGGCAAGCGCTGTCGCCCCCAGTCCGTCGGCGAATGTCGGTAGATCGGCTCAGAGGTCGTGAAAAATTCGAACGCCGTAGCGAGAACGTTCCCGGACGTTTGCGGCCAGGGAAACGCTAAACAATTCCCGGGTACCTCTGCGCTTCCTGGCGGCGCTATGGCAAAGGCTCTCGCAGTCGGCGGGCGATTCTTTCACAGGCTCTCAGGCCGCGATGCGGCGAGCCATCGAATCCAGTCCCTCTCTCACGCCGAGGAATCTGTCGAAAACGGCCTCAAGGGTGTCGCCACTCAGACCCAGGCGCATCAACAGCCGTTCCGGCAGATGTTCGCTGTCTCCGTCTCCCAGGGCGAGCCGCCGTGTGAGCCGGTCGGCGAGTAGCACCAGCGCGGCGATTTCCGCGTGGGGTCCGGCATAGTCCGGGTTATGGTGCTCGGCAACGGCGACCCGCACGCCCTCGGGCATCTCCCAGCGCTCCATCAGCACGGCGCCGAGACGGGCGTGCCCCATCCCGACGGCACGGCGCGCCTCTCCCATCGCCAGCACCTGCCGTTCCACATCCGTCACACGGCTGCGCGGACTCACGGCAACGAGACGGTTGAGGATCTCGAACTCCGGCCGGAACAGGTGGCCCAGAACCAGGAACCCGACGTTGTGCAGCAGTCCCGCCAGGTAGGCCAATCCCAGAGGCGGCCGTCGGTCGGACGGCATATGGCGGGCGAACTCCTGGCTGAGGGTCGCCGTGTAGGTGGCGTGCTGCCAGAAGGCGTTCAGGCCCAGGGGCCCACCGGCAGGATTCCGGAATATACGCGCGGTGGCGAGACCCACGGCCACGCTGACCACCATGTCGAAGCCGAGGACGCGATGAACCGCGTCCTCCACGGCCTGAACGTCGCCGCCGCGACCGAACAGGGGGGATCTCGCGTAGCGTACGATTTGGGCAGCCAGGCTCGGATCCTGATTCACCAGGCGCACCAGGTCGTCGGCACAGGCGGCCGGATCACTACTCAGGCGCAGAATCTCCATCGCCGTATGCGGCATGGGCGGCAGCGCGTAGAGACGTCCCAGCACATCCTCACTGCCGCGCTCCGGCGGTGAGGCGGGTTGGGCCACGCCCTCCCCCTGCAGGGGCTGACTGATCGGCGCCCGGTCGCAATGCGCAAAAATCGCTTCGAATGCCTGGCGGTCCACGCGAATCAAACGGTCGTCACGACCGATCCCCAGCGCGATTTCGTCAAGCTCGAACAGGCGGGCATCCACGATGGTGGGCAGTCCCCACGCCGGTCCAACCGTCGGTGTCATGTTCGGGTGGCAATCGGCGAAGCGCGCGGAGGGCTCGGCCACCGGACGAACCTCGGCGGACTCGCCCCGCACCGCCTCCAGCGCGGGAAAATGAATCAGCCGATCACAGGGCAGCACGACGAGCCACTCCTCGTCGTCGCTGCACATGAGGACCGCGCGGGCGACACGGGCGGGATCCAGCCCTGCCACGGCCGCGGCGCGCTGGATGCGGCGCGTCGGCCGATGCGTGACCAGCGAATAGGGAATCCGCTGGTTGGACAGGAATATCTGTAACGTCTCCGGAATTGCCATACTGCTCTGCGCCCACCCGTTTCACTTGAAATTATGAGCGCGGGAGCGAGGCACTAACGGAACTTGATCACATTGCGGCCACGAACCGATCAGCGGTCTCACCGCTGGGTCGGCCCTCGCGGTCGTAACGACGCTCGAGGAACTGAACCGCGCCGTCGTCGCGAAAAAGCACAATGGACGTACTGCGCGTGCCGTAGCGACGGCTGACGATGAACATCGGCGCGAGCAACCGCTCCCATTCAAGGCCCACGCCAGTATCCGGCAGGTCCGCGTCCGCCGGCCTCACACGGTCGTGCATCAGATCTGCGAGATCACCCGCGTCGGGGGCGGAGTGCGCTCGCAGGTAAGTGGCGAGCCGGTCGAGCCCGCGCTGCGCTTTGGGCCATGGGGTATTGAGCACATCGTTGCTGAGCGCGTGCATTCCCGGCGGCAGATCCTGATGCAGCGGGCCGCGATTGGAGACACACGCCAGCCGCCCGGGGTCGCCGAGAAGGAGATTGAAACCGTTGTACCGGTCACCGCCCCGGTCAACTGCCGCGATATGCCGGTCCACGGAACCATCTTCCAGGGCCAGTAGCGGGAGTTCGCCGCGAGAGCAGGCCCCCGGCTCGGTCACCGAAGGATCCCGGTAGTTGGTTAGGGCCGCGAACCGGCCGGTACGGGAGACTCCAAGCCAGGTGCCGCCCGCCTCCAGATCCCGCCCGGCAAGAATCGGGCGGTCTTCCCACCAGGCCGCGGGTGCGGTTTCGCGCTCGTGGAACTCGTCGCGGTTGGCAGCGACGATAAGGGGATACCCCGGGTGGGTGCGATAGGCCAGCAGCAGCAGACACATCGGCTCACTCCGCGAAAGTCGCCCATCGGAGCTCGTAAAAGGTTCGGACGCCGTAGCGAGAGCGATCCCGGGCGCTCGCGTCCAGGCGCGCTACTACGGGCCTTGATGAGTTCAGCGCCCGGGGCGTCCGTGTTCCCTGCGCGGCGCTGGGAAAATGACGGGCATCACTGAATCCTGCCCTGC
>JASFMS010000036.1:0-8799 GCA_050117435.1 Ectothiorhodospiraceae bacterium
AGGTAGAGGTGCCGCACCTCGTCGAAGCCCAGCCCCTCGGGCCGTATCAGACCGCCGACACGATCGACGATGCCGACGATTTGGGCCCCGGCCGCGGCCAGATAATAGGCGGCAGCCGCCCCTACGTTGCCCCAACCCTGGACAATGACCCGCTTGCCGGCGAGATCACCGTCGAAGAGACGGTAGTAGTGCCTTACCGATTCCGACACGCCCCACCCGGTGATCAGGTCCGCGACGGAATACTTGCGAAGGGGATCGGGGGTGAACCGCGGGTCCTCGGCGATTTTCGACACCCCCAGGCGAAGCTGGCCCACCTTCTGAATCAGCCCGCTCTCCTCCGGCTGATAGTGCCCCTTCACCACGCCTTCCTGGGGGTGCCAAAGGCCGTAGCGCTCCGTCATGGGGATGACTTCGTTGACCTCGTCCACGTTGAGATCCCCGCCGGTGCCGTAGTACTGCTTGAGCAGCGGCGCCACCGCCCGGTACCAGCGCTGCAGCACCTCGTCCTTGCGCGGGTCCGCCGGGTCGAAATCGATGCCGGACTTTGCCCCGCCGATGGGAGGCCCGGAAACGGTGAATTTCACTTCCATCGTCTTGGCGAGGGACTCGACCTCGTGGCGATCGAGACCGGGCCGCATGCGCGTGCCGCCGCCGGCGGCACCCCCGCGCAGCGAGTTGATCACCACCCAGCCCCGGGCCGGCGTTTCCGAATCGTTCCACTCGAAGACGATCTCCGGCGCCTTGGCCTCGAAACGTCGCAACAGCTCCTTCATGACAACACTGCACCTCAAGAGAATCAGGAATGGCCGGGCTCCGGCGGCCCGGCCGCGATTACCGGGAAATCAGCCGAGGTTGTAGACGAAGATGGCGACAACCCCCAGGGGCACCAAATAGCGCATCACCATGCGCCACCAGCGGTACGCGCCACCCATGGCGAGCTCCTCCTCGCTGGAGGAAGGCTTCATGACCCAACCCACGAAAACCGCCATGAGAAGCGCGCCCAGAGGCATCATGACGTTGGTGGTGAGGAAGTCGTACAGATCGAACAGGGTCTTGCCCTGGAAGTACTCGAACATGCCCAGCGGATTGAAGCCGGACCAGATGTTCAGCGAGAACACCGTGGTCAGCCCCACGAGCCAGGCGGCAAACCCGCCGCCGACGGCAGCCGTTGCCCGGCTGACGCCCCGCTCCTCGAGCCAGGCCACCAGCGACTCCAACAGTGAGATGGACGAAGTCCACGCGGCGAAGACCAGGAGCACGAAGAACAGCGTCCCGACAAGATCGCCGCCAGGCATACGGCTGAACGCAATGGGTAGCGTCTGAAAAACCAGGCCGGGACCGGCGCCGGGCTCCAGGCCATTGGCGAAGACCACGGGGAAAATGGCGAGACCGGCGGTCAGGGCCACGGCGGTGTCCATGAGCGCAACGGTTACCGAAGCGCGGGCGATACTCGTGGAGCGCGGCAGGTAGGAGCCGTAGGCCATCATGGCACCGCTGGCCAGGCTCAGGGTGAAGAAGGAGTGTCCCAGCGCCGTCAGCATGCCTTCGGCGCTCAGCTTGGAGAAGTCGGGCTCGAACAGGAAGGCCAGCCCCTCGCCCAGGCCGCCGGTGAACAGGTTGTACCCGACGAGCACCAGCAGCATCACCAGCAGCGCCGGCATCAGCCAGGTCACGGCGCGCTCCAGCCCGCCCCGGACGCCCGCCGCCGACACGGCCACGGTCAGTCCCATGAATACCGTGTGCCAGAGGATCAGCTCTCCGGGGTTGCCCAGCAGCCGGCCGAACATGCCGCTTATGGCGTCGGCGGACTCGCCGCTGAACGCGCCGCCCGCGGCGTGGAACACATACGGCAGCGCCCAGCCGGCCACCACGCTGTAGAACGATAGGATGATGAAGGCCGTGACCGTCGCCAGCACGCCGACGATCTTCCAGGCCGGGGACCGGCCCTCGCGCACGGCGAGCGCGCGCATGGCATTTATGGGGCTGTGCTGGCCACGGCGGCCGAGCATTACCTCCGCCATCATGATCGGAAGACCGATCAGAGCGATGCAGAACAGGTAGAAAACGACGAAGGCACCGCCGCCATACTCACCCGTGATGTAGGGGAATTTCCAGACGTTGCCCAACCCGACGGCACTGCCGGCGGCGGCCATGATGAAGGCAAAACGCGTCGACCACGCGGCGCGGCGGGCTCCCGCCGCCGTCATACCCACAGCTTCACTGGCATTCGTGGACATTTTCGGTCTCTCTCCTCGCAACGGTCGTTATCTAATCGCCGGAAGCCGGGACGCACGGACCCGTCACCGCAGGCGGGCGTTTACCGCCCACCTGCAGTGCGTCCGGTCATTCCGGAAGGGGGTTGAAAGAGTCAGTCGCTTTTCAGGGTGCCGCGGCGGATCTGGTCTTCTTCGATGGATTCGAACAGGGCCTTGAAATTGCCCTCGCCGAAGCCTTCGTTGCCCTTGCGCTGGATGATTTCGAAGAAGATGGGACCGATGCAGGTCTCGGTGAAAATCTGCAGCAGCAGCCCCTGGCCGTCGGTGGGTGCACCGTCGATGAGAATGCGGTTGCGGCGCAGTTTCTCCAGGTCCTCGCCGTGCCCCGGCACCCGCTCGTTCACCTTCTCGTAGTAGGTGTCGGGGGTGTCCATGAGGCGAACGCCGTTGGCCCGCAGCGCCTCCACGGTTGCGTGGATGTCGTCGGTACCCAGGGCAATGTGCTGAATCCCCTCGCCGTTGTACTCGCGCAGATATTCCTCGATCTGGCTCCTGTCGTCGGAGGACTCATTGATGGGAATGCGGATCTTGCCGTCCGGGCTGGTCATGGCGCGGGAATGCAGCCCCGTGAGCTTGCCCTCGATATCGAAGTAGCGAACCTCACGGAAATTGAACAGACGCTCGTAGAAGCCCGCCCACTTGTCCATGTTGCCGCGGCCGACGTTGTGGGTCAGGTGGTCGATGTAGGTGAGCCCGACACCGGTCGGGGACGTGTCCGCACCCTCGACGGGAACGAAGTCCACATCGTAGATGGACTGGTCGCCGTAGCGGTCGACGAGATAGATCAGTGACCCGCCGATGCCCTCGATGGCCGGGATGTTCAGCTCCATCGGGCCCGCGCCGGATTCCACCGGCGTCGCGCCCTGCTGAACGAGCCGGCGGGACGCGTAGGTGGCGTTTTTCACGCGGAACGCCATGGCGTTCGCTGACGGCCCGTGCTCCCGCGCGAACTCAGCGGCCTGCCCTTTCGGCTCGCCGTTGAGAATGAAGTTGATTCCGCCCTGGCGGAACAGTCGTACATCCTTGCTCCGGTGGCGAGCCACTTCCGTGAAACCCAGCCGGCGGAACAGATCCGCCAGCGCCTCGGGCTCCGTAGAGGTGTACTCCACAAACTCGAAGCCATCGGTTCCGACCGGATTTTCCCACAGGCTCTCGCTTTTGGCAGCGGCCGTCATCGCTCTCCTCCTTGTGCCGCAGTGGCACAGTGGTTGTCTTTTGAACGATGACAAATTAGCGCACTACCGGCGCGAATACGTTGCAGATCGACGCATGCCAATACACAATCTGCAAGTTCATCGCATTGATACGGATCAAGGAGCTCGGATCAGTGCATACTGTGAAACTTGACGCATATGATCGCCGTCTGCTGTCAGCCATCCAGAACGACGGAAGGCTCAGCAACGCCCAGCTTGCCGAGCAGGTCCACCTCTCCCCGTCCCAGTGTCAGCGACGGGTGAAAAAGCTCGAGGAACTCGGAGTGCTTCAACGCTTCGTGGGCCTGGTGAACCGCCACCGCATCGGCCTCGGCGTCATGGCCTTCGTAAACGTGTCCCTGGAGAAGCATGGACGCGACCCCGCCCAACGACTCCAGGAAACCATCGACGGCTATCCGCAGGTGCTGGAATGCTGGGCGGTAAGCGGCGAATCGGACTATCTGCTGCGGGTTGTGGCGCCGAACCTGGAGGCGTTCTCGAACTTCCTCCTGCATGAACTGCTGGGTCTTCCAATGGTCTCCAGCGTGAAGTCCAACATCCTGCTGCGGGAGCTCAAATCGACGACGGCGCTGCCGTTGGAAGGACTGAAGGACTGAGGCAGGACGGCGCCACTTCACCGATTGTCACGTGGCGCCCGTATTCCCGCCTCGCTCCGGCCACCGATCGGTAGCGGTGCGCGCGGGGCAGCCTGCGAATCCACGACATCCCCACTCAGCCCCCAGTCCTCAGCACACAGCCCTCTCCCTATATCTCCTTCCCGATCAATCGATCCAGGGACAGGCGGCCTCCCCCGCGTATGAGGATGGCGAAGGCCACCACGCCCCAGAACATCGGGTATTCGAAGCCCTTGTCCGTCCAGTAGTAGCCGAAGTTCGAATGGACATGGATGGCCGCCACGGCCATGAAGCCGACAACCTGTATCGCCCAGACCCGCGTCAGCAGGCCAACGGCAAGCAGGGTACCGCCGAACAGCTCGAGGCAGCCTATGTACCAGGCGAAAAACATCGCCGGCTCGATACCCACCGACGCCATGAACTGCGCCGTTCCGCCGACTCCACCCTGCACGAGCTTCTGCCAACCGTGCGGGATCAGCGCGGCGCCCGCTATGAAGCGAATCAGCGGATAGGCGTACGGCGACAGGCCGTCGTAGATTGTCCCAAGCGCGGGAATGATGCGATCCGGAGTCCGGTCGTTGTTCTCGTTCGTCATGATGACCTCCCCTGACTGGTCCCACGTGCGGACCATGCACGGTAATACCCGACTCTTATAATAGGTTATTGAAGGGAGGTCGGGGGGGGGGGAGGACTGAGGGCTGGGGGATGAGGACTGAGGCAGGATGGACCGAAATTACTGGTTGTCAGGTAATTCTCATACCCCGTCTTCGCTTCGGCCGCATCGTCCTCTGTCAGGAACGCCGCCCCGACTCAGTCCACAGTCCTCATTGCACGTTGCTCAGTCCGTGACCGGAGCATCCGGCTGTTTCTCTGGCCGGGCTCGGTCAAAGGCCGCCAGCGCCAGGCAATTCTCCTCTATGCGCCGGATGCCCGGATAGGGGTCGATATCCAATTCGAAACGGCGCGCGTTGTATACCTGCGGCACGAGACACGCGTCGGCCAGTGTGGGGGCATCGCCGTGGCAGAACTCGCCGGTATCCGGGGAGGCACGGAGCATCTGCTCGATAGCGTTGAATCCTTCACGGATCCAGTGGTGATACCAGGCAAGCTTCTGATCCTCGGAAACGCCGAGTTCCCCGGTGAGGTACTTCAGCAAGCGCAGGTTGTTCAGGGGATGGATGTCGCAGGCAACCGCCTCGGCCAATGCACGGACTCGGGCACGTGCGAGCGGCTCGCGGGGCAGGAGCGCCGGTTCGGGATGCGTTTCTTCCAGGTATTCGCAGATCGCCAGCGACTGGGTTAGCAGGCCGCCCTCCACCTCCAGAGCCGGGACGAGCCCCTGGGCATTGACGGCGAGATAATCGGCCGCCTGCTGCGCCCCCTCGCGCAGGTTCACCGATACCTGCTCGTAGTCCAGGCCCTTGAGGTTGAGAACGATGCGAACGCGATAGGCCGCGGTGGAACGGAAGTAGTCATGCAGACGCATGGTCAGGCCTCGTATTTGCGGACCTTCTGCTCGATGGCGCCGAAGATGGACTCGCCCGCCTCGCTGAACATCTCGATCCGCACGACGTCCCCGAAATGCATGAACGGCGTCCCCGGCTCGCCGTTCTCGAGCTTCTCCAGCATGCGACGCTCCGCAAGGCAGCAGGACCCCCGACTGCGGTCATAGTTGGAGATGGTGCCGGAACCGATAATGGTGCCGGCGCCCAGATGACGGGTTCTGGCGGCGTGCGCGATCAGTCGCGGAAAATCGAAGGTCATGTCCACGCCCGCGTTGGGCTCGCCGAAGCGCTCGCCGTTGAGATCCACGGTCATGGGAAGGCTCACCCTGGCGCCGTCCCACGCGTCACCCAGCTCGTCCGGCGTGACCGCCACCGGGGAGAAGGCCGACGCGGGCTTGCTCTGGTAGAAGCCGAAACCCTTGGCCAGTTCGCCGGGAATGAGGTTCCGCAGGGACACGTCGTTTACCAGCATCAGCAGTTTGATGTGCTTGCGGGCGTCTTCCGGCGTCGTGCCCATGCGCACATCGTCGGTAATCACGGCGAGCTCCGCCTCGAAGTCGATGCCCCACTCCTCGCTGCCGGCCTCGATGTCGTCCCGCGGCCCCACGAACGAATCCGATCCGCCCTGGTACATGAGCGGATCGGTCCAGAAGGACTCGGGCATCTGCGCACCGCGGGCCTTGCGGACAAGCTCCACGTGGTTGACGTAGGCACTGCCGTCCGCCCAGTGGAAGGCGCGGGGCAACGGAGAGGCAAGCTCGGCCGGATCCAGATCGAAGGCATCCGACTCCTCGCCGGAATTGAGCCGCTTGTAGGTCTCCTGTAGCTCGGGTTCGACCCGGCTCCAGTTGTCGATGGCGTGCTGGAAGGTGGGAGCAAGGCCGGAGACCTGAACCGCCCGGCTCAGGTCCCGGGAAACCACGACCAGGGCGCCGTCGCGACCGTTTTTGAGCGAAGCGAGTTTCATGTGTTCTCCCGTCGAGTATAGTGTCCGGACACGACCCGCGTTTGTCTCGCGGGGACACCCCGGCAACGTGTGCCGGCGGCCCATCTGCTAGAGTAGCTGTTTGACCTGCGGACGTGCAGCAGCACGCGGTGTGCGATAACGTGGGCAAACTAGTTGCGAATAAAACTAAAGTCAAGGAGCAGCGGAGCGAGATGCAGCACACTCAGGATGCCACGCCGGCCGGCGCCGGATCGGCGGATCAGCTGGAGCTCGAGCGCTTCATTCCGTACCGACTTGCCGTGCTCGCGGACTGGGTGAGTCGCTCGCTGGCCACGACGTACCACGAGCGTTTCGGGATCTCCATACCGGAGTGGCGTATTATCGCGGTGCTATCCCGGTTCCAGCCACTCTCGGCGGGTGAGCTGAGCGAATTCACCAATATGGACAAGCCCCGCGTCAGCCGGGCCCTGCAGCGACTTGCCGCCGGCGAGCTGATAAAGCGTGAACGCGCCGCCAAGGATCAGCGCGTTGCGGTGATCCATCTGAGCGACAAGGGTACCGCGCTGTACAGCGAGATCGCCCCCCTGGCGCTGGACTGGGAGCAACGTCTGCTGGAAGGCTTCAGCGCGGAGCAGCGGGTTGCCCTGGATCGTCTTCTGGATCAGCTTCAGGACCGTTTGACGGCCATGCGTCGGGAGCCTCTCGAGTAGGTCGTCCCCATTCGCACGAACACCAGTGGTGCCTCGCGCCGGCACGCCCCAGCGCCGTCGCATCGCCCGGACCGGGACGCACGCCGCTGCATCCTGTCCCGAAGCGAATCCCGACCGGCCCGGTTTCATCTGCCTCCCCACGTAGAAAGCCGCACCTTGGCATGCCGGCACTTGGGACCCGCGCGGCGCCAGAGTCGGCGCGCGTATCCGCTGTGCGCATTCCTTGTACGTAGTGCCGCCCGCAGCCGCCTTTCGTACCAAGAACAAAACTATTTTCAATCGAAACTAGTTGGCGTTACCATGCGCTCATTGCCTGGCGTGCTCCAGCGCTCGTCACGAGGAGGAGAACCATGCACGTAACGGACAACAATCTCGAGTACCTCAGCGGTTTCGGCAACCATTTCGAAACCGAGGCCCTGGCCGGTGCCCTGCCGGTCGGGCGCAACTCCCCGCAACGCGTCCCCTACGATCTCTATGCCGAGCAGTTCAGCGGCAGCGCTTTTACCATGCCGCGGCCCGAGAACCTGCGCAGCTGGCTGTACCGAATTCAACCCTCGGCGGTGCAATCGGCCCACCGGCTCGTGAATATGGGCAAACTGCAGGCGGCACCGGGAACCGAGACGCCCGTGGACCCCACTCAGATGCGCTGGGACCCCATACCGATGCCCGCGGAGCCGCATGACTTCGTCGAGGGACTGTTCACCATGGCGGCCAACGGCGACCCGGTCACCCAGGCCGGGTGCACCGTTCACCTCTATGCCTGCAACCGGGATATGACCGAGCGCTTCTTCTACGACGCCGATGGCGAGCTACTGCTCGTGCCCCAGGCCGGAAGTCTCGTGCTGCGTACGGAAATGGGCGTCATGCAGGTCTCACCGGGAGAGATCGCGGTCATCCCCCGCGGACTGAAGTTCCAGGTGCGGCTCCCGGATTCGCAGGCCCGTGGATACATCTGCGAGAACCACGCTGCGCCTCTGCGCCTGCCGAACCTCGGCCCCATCGGCGCCAATGGTCTGGCGAACCCACGGGACTTTCTCACGCCGGTGGCCGCCTACGAGCAGGAACGCGGCAGTTACGAAATCATAGCCAAGTTCCACGGTCACCTCTGGGCCAGCGATCTGGACCACTCACCCATGGACGTGGTGGCGTGGCACGGCAACTACGCGCCGTACAAATACGACCTCGCCCGCTTCAACACCGTCAATACCGTGAGCTTCGACCACCCGGACCCGTCCATCTTCACGGTCCTCACCGCGCCGTCGGACACGCCCGGCATGGCGAACATCGACTTCGTCATATTTCCGCCGCGCTGGATGGTGGCCGAGAATACGTTCCGCCCGCCGTACTTCCACCGCAATGTCATGAGCGAGTTCATGGGGCTGATCCACGGCGTCTACGATGCCAAGGCGGAAGGCTTCGAACCTGGTGGCGCCAGCCTGCACAACTGCATGACGCCCCACGGCCCGGACGCGGAGACGTTCGAGGCGGCGTCAACGGCGGAGCTGAAACCGGAATACCAGGGCGACACGCTGGC
>JASFMS010000037.1:0-8699 GCA_050117435.1 Ectothiorhodospiraceae bacterium
TGTGGCAAGGCGGTGTTCGCAGTGAATGGCCGTTGACCACTTGATTCAGTACTCGTTTGGAACGGAGCCGACTCCGCTCAAAGCGAGTACAGGATTCAGCGGTCAATGGCTCGCGCGAATTGTTCAGCGTCTCCCTGGCGTTGCGTCCGGGCAGGCCGGGCGTTTCGTGCCCGGCGTGCCGGTTCTTGTTACGCCGCCGCGCGCAGGCCGCGGTCGAGCCTGTCGATGCGTCCGCGGGCGATGCGGTCCGCCGCGGCGGACGTATCGATGCCGGCGGTTTCGGCGTGCTCGAAGACTTCCGTGAGCGTCTCGCCGATGTGGGTCAGGCGGCGCTGCAGCTCATCCTCGCCGAAGCCCTCGATTTCCTGGCTCACGGCCAGCAGCCCCCCGGCGTTGACCACGTAGTCGGGGGCGTAGAGCACCTCGCGGCGGCGCAGCGCCTCTCCCAGGGCAGGCTTGGCGAGCTGGTTGTTGGCCGCCCCGGCCACGATCCGCGCGCCCAGGGAGGAGATGGAACTGTCGTCCAGAATGCCGCCCACGGCGCAGGGGCAGAAGACGTCCGCCTTCACGCCGAGTATGCGCTCCACGGGCACGATGGCCGCGCCGTAGTCGGTCGCCGCCTTGCGGGTTGCGGACTCGTCAGTATCGGCGGCGATTACTTCGGCGCCGGCACCATGCAGCAGTCGAACGACACCCATGCCCACCTTGCCCAACCCCTGAACGGCGACCGTAAGGCCGGCCAGATCGCCGCTGCCGTGCACGTGGGCAACGCTGGCCCGGATGGCATTGACCACACCCTGGGACGTGGCCGCCGCCGGGTCACTGTCCCCCAGCCCGACAACGTGAGTTGTGCCTTCGGCCATGGCCCGCACGTCTTCGACGGTGAGGCCGAAATCCACGCCGGTTCGAAAGCGGCCGTTGAACTGATCCACGAACTCGCCCATGGCGCGGAACACGCCGCGCCGGTCCGCCAGGGTCTTCCGGTCCGCCATGATGACCGCTTTGGAGCCGCCGTAGGCCAGTCCGGACATTACCGACTTGCAGCTCATGCCCCGGGACAGGCGCAGCACGTCCTCCAGCGCGTCCTGTTCCGAGGCGTACGTCTTCAGCCGCGTGCCGCCGGCGCAGGGGCGTTCCCATTCCCGGTGCAGCGCGATAACGGCCTTGAGGCCGGTTTTCGGGTCGTGGTGAAAGACGACGCGGCTGTGGGCGTCGTATTCCATGGCGTCGAAAACGGACATGGACTATCTCCTCCCGGGCCGTTCCGGCCCTCTCGATACGGTTTGAAGCAGCGGTCCCGTCGCCGAATCGTTCAGGCCGATTTCCGGGTGTCGCCGCTGGTGGTTCGCGGCGCGCGCGGCGCGGGGCCGGCGGCGCCGACTACCTTGCGGGGGCGGGCGGGGCCGAACACCTCCTGGGCCCGCTCATAGCGCGTTTCCCGGTAGCCCTTGATGTTGTCGAGACGCATCAGGCGCCGGCGCAGGTCCTTTCCGGCTTGGGGCAGGACTTCCAGCAACTCGTGGCGAATGCGCTCGGCGATGGCGTTCTCGCGGCGGTGCCATTCCGGCATCAACCGGCGCAGAACCCGCAGATGCCGCATGGTGCGCAGCATCCAGTCCCGGGGCTGGAGGTCGAACTCGATCTTCCGGCCCAACACGTCGAAGCGCGGGCGGTTGATGTGGCTGATGCGGTAGTCCGTGCCGAGCTGCCCGTAAACGCGGCTGTTGCGCTCGCGTTCAACGGGTGAGACGAGGGCGTGGGAGACGAAAACCTCGTCCTTGACGAAGTACGTCTTGGCGAGCGCCCGCAGGGCGATGCGCTGGTGCTCCGGGTCCGTGTAACGTTCCGCCAGTGTGGACGCATCGCGCAGGAAGCTGTCCAGCTGCGCGCCGCGGTCGTAGATCATCAGGTCATGCACGTACTGCGCGGCGTGTTCGACCGGAATCTGCGGGAATGTGCCGGTCAGCGCGTCCACGGCGGCATCGAAGCTCGCCAGCAGGTCGGCGCTGCGCTGCCAGGGGAGCAGGCTCTCGCGGATGCTGTCCCGGAACAGGTTACGGCGGTCGGTTTCCGGCTCTCGGCCGAAGGCCGCGTCCACGGCCTCCACACCCTCGTGGACGATTCGCCGACCGAGGACGAAAGCCTGCCAGTTGTTGTCGAACTCCGCCTTTGGTACCGCGCGCCGGAAAGCCTCGCGCATGCTATCCAGGTCGAAGGGCAGGGCGCCGTGCTGGTAGGCGACACCGAGCAGGGCCGCCGAGGCGTAAACGCTCTTGCCCATCACCCGGTAGCAGAGGTCCTTGGCCCGGGCGAAAGACACCCGATTTCCCAGGGTTTCGGCCACCCGTTCGCGAAGCGCCGCCGCGGTGAGCACGGGCTTTTCCTCGCCGCGGTCCAGCATGATGGACAGCGGGATCTGGAACGTTTCGTCCAGCAGCGCTACGCCGTGGGGTGCGAGAAAGGAGATCGCCTGGCTGCCGTCCAGCAGGTCCGGGGAGAGCACCAGATCGGCGGTGCCCATGGGCGTGATGGGGCCGGCGGCCCTGTCGTCGCGGTAGATGGAAAGGTGGCCCGTGACCCGCCCGTTGCGCTGGGCGAGTCCCTTCTGGTCCATGAACTTGAAGTTCAGTCCGGCCAGGCCGTTCATGTCCGCCGCCGCCTCGGCGAGCACGCGGGAGATGGTGGTGACGCCGGAACCCCCGACGCCGGTAACCACAACGCGCCAGTCATTGCCCGCCAGGATGTCGTCGAAGGATTTGCGCAGACCGGGTTCCGGAATGGCGTCCTCGCCGGCCACGGTGGGCAGGGACTTGTACCGGGTGGGGTGGAAATTGATCACCTTCACCTGCTCGAAGCTGGGGCAGGCCATGATCTTGCTGCAGTAGCCGTCGGCCACGCAGATCTGCGGGTCGATGAACATCTTCGGACCGTAGGCGTCCTCGGTCTGCGACAGGCCGGGGCAGCCGGTGGACTCCACGCAGGCGCGGCAGTCCTCGCAGGCGGAGGTGTTGATCTGGAAGAACGTCTGCTCCGGTTTGACGTCGCCGCGCTTGAAGATCTCCCGGTCCCGGGCCTTCAGGCGGGCATGGTAGGTCAGCCCGCATTCCTTGCTGGAGACGATGACCTTGGTGCCGGGGCGGCGGATATAGTCGCCCAGCACGTTGGCGTAGAAGTAGCGGTCGCTGGGGTTCACCTCGATGACGTCGTCCACGCCCATGCTGCGCACCATGTCCAGGATGTTCTGGCGGGGCCGCTCGCGGCCTTCCACCGAACGGCCGGTGCGCGGGTCCATCTGGTGGCCCGTCATGGCGGTGACGTCGTTGTCCAGGACGATGTAGGTGATGTCGTGCCCCACCTGCACGGAGTTTGAGATGGAGGTCAGACCCGTGTGGAAGAAGGTCGAGTCCCCCACCAGAACCACGGACGGATTGTCGGAGAAGGCATCCAGGCCGGCTCCAACGGAGCCGCCCTGACCCATGGCACCGATGTTGTGCATCTCGCCGAACGGGGGCAGGAATGACAGCGAGTAGCAGCCTACGTCGCCATGGGAGATCAGATCCACGCCTTCGGCTTCAAGAGTCTTTCGCAGATCCTTGAGAAGGCTAAGGGTTTCCCGGTGCGGACAGCCCGGGCAGAAGGTGGGGAGCCGCGCGGGAACCGCCTCTTCCAGCGCCGTGACCGGTGCCTTCTCCAGGTGGCTGCAGCGGCGCAACCGCAGCAGGTCCACCAGCTGGTTGAGTTTGTCGCGGATGATTTCGTAGCTCAGCCCGCCATCCGCGGGGAAGCCCTCAATGACGCGATCGCCGTCGATGAACTCCTTGCCCAGGACACGCACCTTCACGCCGTGGTCGTGGCAGAACTCGATAAGCTCCGTCTCCAGAAAACCGCGCTTCTCCTCGACCACCACCACGGTGTCCAGTCCGCGCAGCCACGGGAGCAGTCGCTTTTCCACCAGCGGGTAGGAGCTTGCCAGCTTGTACAGCGAAACCCGCTCCAGGAAGCCGCCGTCGTCCATGGCCTGACGCAATGTCTCGAACGCGGCACCGGCGGCGATGAAGCCCACGCGGGAGCGCTGGGCACCGTAGATGCGGTCCAGATCCAGGTCGGCGAGTGCGCCCTTAACCTTCGGGAAGCGGGAACGGGTCATTTCCGTGTCCGCGCCCAGGGAGTTGGGCGGCACCATGACGCTGCGGCTCAGATCGAACTCCGCCGGGTCCAGCCGGTCGCGGTGCTCGGGAACCGGCGCCCAGTCGCCCACCTGCACGCGGCCGCCGCCTTCCGCCATGAAGGTGGTGAGCAGCATGCCGGTATACAGCGAGGTGCGCTGGGACAGGGTCAGTGCATGGCGAACCCAGTCCTTGAGCTCCTGCGGCGTGGCGGGCTCAAGGAAGGGAATGTGCAGGTGCTTGAACAGGTAGCGGGAATCCGCCGGGGTGGACGTGGACATGGACCAGGGATCGTCGCCCACGACCACCACCACACCCGGATAGCGTTCCTCGCCGGTCTCCGGATCGCGCACGGCCTTGCCGGGATTGGCGAAATTGCCGACGGACAGCGAGTCGGCGGCCACGTGCAGGCCCATGGACTTCATCGCAACCATACAGTTGCGGCCCGCCTGTTTGGCGCCGGCCGCCATGCTCGCGGCGTTGCCCTCGCTGTTGGCAATGGCGACCCGAATGCCGCGCTCGGCGAGCGCGTCCCGCTGTTTGTGCAGGACGTTGAAGTAGTCCGCCAGGGGCGAGCCCGGGTAGCCCGTGTAGAGGGAGAAGCCGGCTTCGAGTCCACCCTGGATGACCAGCTCGTTGCCGTTCAGGATGCGGTAAGTCATTGCCTCGCCTCTCTGGACTTCGTTTCGATTGAAATGAGTCTAGAGAGGCGCGTCGAGAGAATACAGAGATAGATATTGAAGATTGCAGCATTACAGTTTTCGTTCTGCCATACTGTAATGCTCAAAATTGCGGCAACTGTATGGCGGTGAGCGTCTCATGCCCGACATTCTGTACCGGCGCGTAGCCAATGAGCTGGCCCGCCAGATCGAGGAGGGAGCCTACCAGCCCGGCGATCGTATCCCATCGATCCGGCGACAGGCCCAGCAGCTGGACGTGAGTCTGGCAACGGTTCAGAACGCTTACGAGCTGCTGGAATCCCGGCGGCTCATCGAATCGCGGCCGCAGTCGGGATTCTACGTGCGCCACCCGGTGCACGCCGACACCCACGAGCCGCCGATGGCGGACGATCTGAGCCTGCCCACCACCGTATCGATCCGGAACGAGGCAACCGAGGTGCTGCAGCGTTGCCAGGGCGAGGGGATTCTCAATCTCGGTACTGCAATCCCCTCGCCGGATTTCCTGCCCATGAAGCAGCTCCAGCGAACCATTGGCCGCGTCGCCCGGCAGCACATGGACGAGGTGGTCATGGCGCTGTTCTCGCCGGGGCTGGAGACGCTGCGCCGGGAGGTGGCGAAGCGCATGGCGGACGCCGGGTGCCATGTTTCGCCGCAGGAGGTGGTGATCACCAACGGCTGCCAGGAGGCGTTGAATCTCTGTCTGCGCACGGTCGCGGAACCGGGGGACACCATCGCCATCGAAAGCCCGGCGTACGTGGGGCTGCTTCAGGCCATCGAGTCCCTGGGCATGAAGGCGCTGGAGATTCCCACCCATCCCCAGGACGGGGTGAGCCTGGAGGCCCTGGAGCTGGCGTTGAACCAGTGGGATGTGCGTGCCTGCGCCTTCGTCACCGCCAACAGCAACCCCATGGGCGCGAGCATGCCGGACGAAAACAAGCGGCGGCTGGTGGAAATGCTGGCGGAGCGGGAGATCCCGCTGGTGGAGGACGACGAGTTCGGCGACCTGAACTACAACGGTACCCGCTCCATCGCCGCCAAGTCCTTCGACGAGAAAGGCCTGGTGCTCTACTGCTCCTCGGTTTCCAAGTCCATCGCCTCCGGGCTGCGCATCGGCTGGTGCTCGCCGGGCCGCTACGAGAACAGCATCGAGTTCCTGAAATCCTTCAGCAGCGTCAGCAGTCCCACCATCTGCCAGCTGGCGGTGGCGGAGCTGATGACCAGCGGCGGCTACGACCGTCACGTTCGGCGAATACAGGGCGCGTACTCCGAACAGGTTCAGCGCTTTGCCTCGGCCATCGGCCGCTACTTCCCCCAGGGCACCACCGTGAGCCGGCCGCGGGGCGGCTACGTGCTCTGGGTGGGGCTGCCCGGTGCGGTGGACACCAAGCGCCTGCACGAGCGGGCGCTCGCCGAGGGCATCGGCATCATTCCCGGACATCTGTTCTCCGCGTCGGGGAACTTCCGCGGGTTTCTGCGACTCAACTGTGCCGTACCCTGGTCGGATCGTGTCGAACGCGCGCTCATCACACTGGCCCATCTGGCGGTAGAGTTGCGCGGCACACTGGAAACGGAAGAGGCCCATCGCGCCGACGGGAGAATGAAGGAGAGCGCGCCGGAATGAGAAGAGCTGCCGTTCAAGTGGCACTGGCTGTCGGGATCGCCGTAGCAGCTGCCGCCCATGCCGAGGACAAGTTGCCGCTGAAAGGGCCCATCCCCTTCAAGGCGTACGACCACAACGGCGACGGTTACATCAGCCCGGAAGAGTTCGACGACACCCAGGCTCGCCGTGCCGCCGAACGCGCCGCCGCCGGGCTGCGAATCGTCCCCGACGCCCCCGGATTCATCGAGTTCGACAAGGATGAGGACGGCCGGATAAGCCGCAAGGAGCTTGCCGGCAAGCAGGGGCTTGTGGCCAGCCCGGAAGGCAAGAGCGGAAAGTCTTCCCAGGGTAAAGGCAAGGCCGGCACCGGCGGGAAATCCCGGCACAGCAATTCGGCGGGGAAAACGCCGGGCGGCAACGGAAAGGCGCAGAAGCACGCCACGGCGAACGGTAACGGCAAGTCGGGTCGCGGCACCGGGGATGATGCGGGCCCGGGACGCCGGTTCCTGAGTTTCTCCGAGCTGGACGCCACGGGCGACGGTGAGGTCAGCCCCGAGGAGTTCAACGCGGCGATGAAGGCCCGAGCGGAACGGCTGCGCCAGCAGGGCTATCCCATGAGCCGGTCCGAGGAGGGGCCCGGCTTCAAGGAGATGGATGCCGACGGCAACGGACTGATCAGCCGGCGCGAGTTCGAGGAGTGGCAGCGGGACAGCCGCCGCCGGCGCTACGAGCGGTGAGCGCCTTACAGCCCCAGGTTCTGCGGGCCGATTCGAGCCTTTGCCCGCTGATAGGCGGGACGTTCCCGAATCCGCTCCACGAAAGCTTCGAGATTGGGCCGGCTGCTTCCCAGCAGGCCTCGGGCCGAAGCGGCCTCCAGGGGAAAGCTCATCTGTACGTCGGCGCCGGTGAACATCTCTCCGGCGAACCAGGTTGATCCGCTGAGCTCGGATTCCACGTAGTCAAGATGGAGCTTGAGCTGCGGATGAACGAAATTGCTCTTCACGCCCTGGGAGATCAGCCAGCCCACCGGACGCAGCGGCAGGGGCAGGCGGCCCGGCAGCGTGTCGAAGATCAGCTTCAGCAGCAGCGGCGGCATGGCGGAGCCCTCCGCGTAATGCAGCCAGTAGGTATACCGTCGCCGTTCCGGGCTCCCCGGTTCCGGCACCAGGCGGCCGTCACCCTGTTCCCCGATCAGGTATTCGATGATGGCACCGGACTCCGCGACGACGGTCTCGCCGTCACTGATTACCGGCGCCTTGCCCAGTGGGTGGACGCGCTTGAGGCTCTCCGGCGCGAGCATGGTGTCCGGATCCCGCTGATAGGTGACCACTTCATAGGAAAGCTCAAGTTCCTCCAGGAGCCAGACCACGCGTTGGGATCGGGAATTCTCCAGGTGGTGAACGGTTATCATGCCGGCTCCTTCCGTAGTGCGCGTGCGCCCGCGCGGGTGGGAAGCGTCACTCTACGAGAGGCCGTCCGGGCGTGTCGAGCGCGCTGGACGTCCATGTCATGATGTGCCGTCCGCCCAACAGCCCTGTGAGGAAGGAGCGCCATGAGCGCAGACGAGAAATCCGTGGCCGCCGTCATCGACGCCATCGACCGGGTGAACGCCGAAGACCCGGTGAGCGAAACCGACCCGGCCGGCGGCGAGCGGGTGCCGCGCGCGCTGCTGTACGGGCGGCGCATGACAGACCGCCTGCAGCGGTTGGCTCCGCAAGCGAACCCGCTGGTCCGGATCGCCGTGCGCGCTCAGCACATCCGGCGCTGGAGCATGCCGCGAAGCGACTATCCGCAAGGCCGACAGGGTTACCACCGGTGGCGGCGGGATCTCGCCCGGTATCATGCGGAGCTTACGGGCGAACTCATGGCGGAGGAGGGCTTCTCCGAGGCGGACATCGAGCACGTCGGCAAGCTGCTCCGCAAGGAGGGCCTGAAGACGGATGCCGACACCCAGCTTCTGGAGGACGTGGCGGCCCTGGTGTTTCTGGAACACTACATGGCCGATTTCGTGGCCGAACACGGCCACAAGTACAGCGACGAGAAGTTGCTGGACATTGTTCGCAGAACCTGGCGAAAGATGTCGGACCGGGGGCGGGAGGCCGCGCTGAAACTGGATCTGCCGGGCGAGGTGGCGCCTGTCGTGAAGCGTGCGGTTGAAGGTGCGGAGGACGACTGATTCGATAACGGTCGTGCTGCCGACGAATGGTGTTTCCTTACCAACCACGCGGTTGAGGAAGGGCTTCGACCCGGGTG
>JASFMS010000038.1:0-8635 GCA_050117435.1 Ectothiorhodospiraceae bacterium
ATCCGGCGGAGGATATGATCGTGATCCTCATGACGCAGCTGATGCCGTCCTCCACCTACCCGCTGCGACGTGAGCTCCGTGCGCTGGCTTACCAGGCGCTGGTGGACTGATGCTCGGTGCGCCCGCAGCTGTAATATGCTGTCATTAGGGGGAAGCTGTGATTAAGGGAGCGTCGCCCAGACCATGATTCGCCCGGTTCTGACTCATCCCGATCCGCGCCTTCGTGAGGTGTCCCGTCCCGTCGAGAGCTTTGACGACTCGTTGCGCGAGCTGGTCGACGACATGATCGAGACCATGCATCACGCCGAGGGGATCGGCCTGGCGGCGGTGCAGATCGGTGTGCATCTGCGGCTCGCGGTGATGCAGGTCGGAGATTCCCCGTTGCGGGTTCTGGCGAATCCGGAGTACGAGCCCATTGGCGAGCCCATGGATCTGGACGAGGGCTGCCTTTCCGTGCCGGGCGTGCGGGAGCGCACGCGAACGCGCAACGACCGAGTGCGTGTGCGAGCCCAGGACCTGGACGGCACCCCATACACCTTCGAGGCGGAAGGGCTGGAAGCGGCCTGTGTGCAGCACGAGTGCGATCACATCGACGGACGTCTCTATATCGACCGTCTGACGCCCATCCGCCGGCGAAGGGTTATCAAGCGGTACCAGAAGGAGCGCGCCCGCCCGGCTGACGAGACAGGGTGAGTTGGTCCGCGCGATACGCCGCCGCGGGGTTGCAAAAGGCCACGGTCGACGGCACTTCCCCGCTGGGTATATGTCAAACTCGGAAGGGTGACGGGGCGCAGAGCGGCTGGAGGCTGCGCCATGAAGGAACATATCCCCGGGCAGGCGCCCGGGCACTGGAAAGGCTACGCGACCCGCGCCGCCGGCGTGCGGAATCTGCCCCTGTTTCTCGCCGCAATGGGCGAAAACCCGGACCGCATATTCGGACGCGCGGGCTTGCCGCGGGGGGCCATCGAGGACCCGGGTTCCTGGCTGCCGGGTCCGCTCTACCTACTGCTGCTCCACGAGGTGGTTCGGGCGACCGGCGATGAGCTTATCGGCCTTAAGCTGGCGAAAGACCAGCGGGTCGAGGATCTGGACGCCGTCGATGCTATTGCCGAGGTGGTGCTGGACGCCCCGACCCTTGGCCGGGCGCTGGAGCGGACCGTCCGCTTTGCCGGCCTTACCGAGACGGCCACTGATGTCCGCATGGACGGCGATGCCGACACCGTGCGCCTGATCTACCGGGTCAACTCCGACGAGTCACGGGGTATGCGCCAGAACGCGGATATCGCCATGATGCTCGGTGCCAACCTGATCCGGCGCGCCGCCGGGGAGGATTGGTCGCCGCTGGCGGTACAGCTCGCCTATCCCAGGCCGGCCGCGGCGTCGATTGTGGAGGAGTATTTCGCCGCACCGGTTTACTACGGCTGTGCGGAAAACGCACTCGTCATCCCGCGCGAGCTGCTCGCCAGTCCCATGGGTGGGGCCGGTCTCTACGACAAGTACGGGCTCATCGGCGAGCCCAGCATCGACCCGTACGACCGCCTGGCATCGGACTACGACCTGGCGACCACCGTGAAGACCATGACCGAGGCGCGTCTGGCCGACGGGGACATGCACCTCTACGACATCGCCAACGCGCTGCGGCTGCCGCCGCGGACTCTGGAGCGGCGGCTTCAGGCGCAGGGCCGAAGTTTCCGCGCTATTCTCGATGACGTTCGGCGCCGGGAGACGGTGCGTTTTCTGCGTCAGGGCCTTTCCGGCGGCGCCGAGGCCGCCGCGCTGCTGGGTTATCGGGATATCCGCCATTTCGCGCGGGATTTTGCGCGCTGGTTTGGAATGAGCTGGCGGGAGTATCAGCGCATGCTCCTCGGTGCCGGGGAAGGGGCCGCGCTGCTCGATTCAGAGGCTGTGTGAAATCCGGCCGCCGTTGTCGCACCACCTTTCGGCGCTATGACGGGAGCCGCATTCGCACATTGGCGGTGGACGCGTTAGTATCCGCGCTTCCCGACGGCGTCCGTGAGCTGCGGCTCGCCGTTTTCCGCAACCCTCATCACAGGTTGAGCAATGTCCGACAGTTCCCACAATTCCGGCGGCGGAGACCCCCGCCTGCAGTCCGCGGACGAGCGTTACGAGTATCTCCTGGCGGCGGCGGCCCGTGAGGGAGCGGTCTGGATACTCCGGGACGACGAGGGGTTCGTCATGGTCAGTTCGGATCAGGATCAGTGTATCCCCGTCTGGCCCAATGCGGAATTTGCCGGCGACTGGGCCACTGACGACTGGGCGGAATGCCGTCCGATGGCGGTGTCCATGGACGACTGGCGGGAGCGTTGGACACCGGGGCTCGAGGGCGACGACATCCTCGTGGCCGCATTCCCGAGTGAGCATGACGACGTTGTCGTTATCGCGCCGGCGGAATTCGCCCGGGCGCTGGGCGACGCCGAGCAGTAGGTATCGCGGCGGGGGGCATTGACCACCAGCCGTCAACTCGGTCCGAGCGGAGTCGGCTTTGCTCCAATCGAGCACACAAGCCGGTGGTCTATGGGCGCTTCCCTAGTGGTGTTGCGGACTGCGTTGGCGTTCCTGTAGGGGCTGGGGCCATTCACCGCGAACGGCGCCTTGCCGCGGTGCCGCTATGAGGCGCAGAGGCACACGGGAAGTTTTCAGCGTCTACTTGGCAATTCCTCCTGAAGGGATGGCAATGACGGATCCACGGATTTCCGACAGTCAGCGGGCCGCCTTCCGCGAGCGGGCATCGACGTTGGACGGCATCGACATGCCGGTCTACGAGTCGTTCGGCAAGGATGCCCTGGAGCCGATTATCGGTCTGGGCGATCCTGATCTTCGTATCGGCTTCTTCGGCCGGGATCCCGGGCGGGAAGAGGTGCGCCACGGCATGCCATTCATCGGCAATGGCGGCCAGAAGGTGCGTGCCGCCGCCTACCGGCACCTGTACGGAGCCGAAATGCCGGACTTCGACGCCTCCGTCGCCGTGGGCCGGCTTTTCTTCTGGGCCAACACGGTTCCCTACAAACCGATGGGCAACAAGGCGTGGCCCATGCGCGTGAAGCGGCCCTTCCAGCCTCTGATGGCCGAGCTGCTGCTGTGCAACTGGCGAGGCGCGGATCTGATCACCCTCGGTCGAGAGGCGTTCCTGTGGTTCGGAATCAATCAGTCCCGCGAGGTTCGCGACGGCCTGGACGCCTTCTGGGCGCGGGAGGACCGCTTCACCGCAACCCATGAGCTTCCACTGGCTCTGGACGATGGACGGTCGCGAACGTTCCGCCTGCATCCGCTGCCCCATCCTTCACCGTTGAACGCCACCTGGTACAAGCGCTTCCCGGAGCTGTTGACCCGGCGCCTGGTGCAGCTTGACGCCCGCCCGGACAACCTGCGGCTGCAGTAGCGCCCGACCATTCGGGACAGATCGCCGGCGGTCAGTGCTGTCGCGTCTTCGCCGACGGGGGTGCGACGCTGTCGTCGGGCTGGTCGAACTGCAATGCCGCCAGCCTGGCGTACAGCTCGCTCTCATGGAGCAGTTCCCGGTGCCGGCCCACCGCATGAATCCGCCCGTTGTCCATGACGGCGATGCGGTCCGCGGCAATGACGGTCGCGAGGCGGTGGGCGATGACCACGGTGGTGCGTCCGGCCATGAGGCGCTCCAGTGCATCCTGAACCCGGCGTTCGCTCTCCGCGTCCAGGCTGCTGGTCGCCTCGTCCAGGAGCAGCACGGCGGGATCGCGCAGGATGGCGCGGGCGATGGCCAATCGTTGGCGCTGGCCGCCGGAGAGTTGGACGCCGCCCGGCCCGAGCGGCGTGGAATACCCCTGTGGCAGCCGCTCAAGGAACTCGCTGCAGTGGGCGGCGGCCGCCGCCGCCCGGACCTGGTCGTCCGTGGCATCGGGGCGGCCGTAGCGAAGGTTCTCCCAGGCGTCGCCGGTGAAAAGCACGGGTTCCTGGGAGACGAGGGCGATGCGTTGCCGCAGGTCGGCCGGGTGCACACTGCGTAGATCGAGGCCGTCGAAGTGGACGTGGCCGGTCAGTGGGTCGTAGAAGCGCAGGATCAGCTGCAGAATGGTGCTCTTGCCGGCCCCCGAGGGACCGACCAGGGCCAGGCGCTCTCCGGTCGCCACCCGCAGGTTCACGTCCTCCAGTGCCAGCTGGCCGGGTCTTGCCGGATACGCGAACGACACGTGCCCAAGTTCAATTTCGCCACGCGCCGGCGTCGGCAATGAGACGGGTTGCGTGGGCGCCTTGATCCGTGGTTGCGCACGCAGCAGCTCCAGCAGGCGCTCGGCTGCGCCGGCGGCACGGAAAACCTCGCCACTGACTTCGGAGATGGCGCCGACCGCCCCGGCGGCCAGCACGGCGTAGAAAACGAACGCGGAGAGGGCACCGGCGCTCATCCGGCCGGCCAGGACGTCGTGCCCGCCTTGCCACAGGATTATGCCCACGGCGGCGAAAGCGAGCAGCATGGCGGCAAAGGTCAGCCAGGAGCGCTGACGGATGCGGGCGGCCGCGGTGGCGAACGCTGCCTCCACACGGCGCCCGAACTGGCGGCGATCGCCGTCCTCGTGGCCGAAGGCCTGTACGGTCTGAATCGCGCCCAGTGTCTCTCCGGCATAGCTTCCCAGGTCCGCCACGCGGTCCTGGCTGTGGCGGGAGAGGCGGCGAACATGGCGACCGAAAACCAGGATGGGCGTCAGCACCAGCGGCATGCCCAGAAGCACGAGCCCGGTGAGCTTGGGACTGGTTACGAAGAGCATGATCAGGGTCCCGGCGAGCATGAGCGCATTGCGAAGGGCGATGGAGAACGAAGAGCCGAGGATGCTCTGAAGCAGGGTGGTGTCGGTGGTGATTCGCGACTGAATCTCCCCCACGCCGTTAACCTCGAAAAAGGCCGGTTCGAGGGCGAGCACGTGGCCGAAGACCGCGCGCCGGATGTCGGCGGCCACGCGCTCTCCGATCCACGAGACCAGGTAGTGGCGGATGGCCGACGCCACGGCCATGACCGTGATCAGGGCCAGCGTGAGAAGCAGGGTGCGGTCGAGCAGGGCGGGATCCCGCTCCATGAAGCCACGATCGACGATCAGCCGCAGTCCCTGACCGATGGCAAGTACACTTCCGGCGGCGGTGACCAGCGCCACGCCGGCGGCCGCCACGCGCCAGCGGTACGGGCCAAGGAACGCCGCGAGCCGGCGCAGATCGTTGAGATTCGTGCCCCGGGGCCGTTCGGGAAGCTTGCGGTTCGCTGCCATGGGTTTGTCCGGCGTCGTCGATTGTCAGAGGTGAAGCAACTCTTCAGGAACCGCGGCGACCGTCACTCATCCCGCGCTACCGATGTGTGCTGTAGCCACGGCAGAACAGGGTCACGGCTTCGTCCACCAGCCGCCGCATTTCGCTCTCCGGCGGACGATCCTCCAGGCCCAGCAGGCAGCGCAGATGCAGGTGGCCGCGAATGACCGAGAGAAACTGCTCGGCCGCCAGCGCCGGATCCGGAACCGCAAGCTCCTCTCGCTCGCTGGCGAGGCGGAAATAGTCCCTCAGGGCCTGGCTCGTCGCCAAGGGGCCGGAGTCGAAGAAGATCTTCCCGAGCTCCGGGAAGCGGTAGGACTCGGCGGCCACCACTCGAAACATACGCAGTGCCCTGGGCGAGAGGAGAATGCCGAGGAAACGCATGCCGATGATCCTTAGCGCCTCCTCAACGGGCTGCGTGAGGATGTCATCGTCGACAAGGGTGCGGGCGTTGCGCTGGCACTGGCGGCCGACAACCGCGGCGAACAGGCGCTCCTTGCTCTGAAAGTGGGCGTACACAGTTGCCTTTGACACGCCAGCCGCCTGGGCGACGCGATCCATGGAGGCGGTTTCGTAGCCGACCTCGCTAAAGATTTCCAGTGCCGCGTCCAGAACGCACCGGGCTTTCGGGTTTTCCGGGATGGTTTGGGGAGTTTCGTCTGTCTTCATCTTGAACCGGGCGAGTGACAACAGCGCTATTGGAACATGACACGCCGTCAGTATACACTAAACTGGTCGGTTTAGTTCAGTTGCGCCGCAGTGGCGAAACCGGGGTCCCCGTCGAAACATCCGATGGCGCCCACCTCCGCTGCAAAGCGCAACGGCTCGCCGCGGTCGACACCACCCCGGAAAGAGGAAAGCATGTCCGAGCAACCCAGCAACGGAAACGGCTCGCGCCGCAAACGCGCGGCCAAGGTCATGACGCTACTGGTGGCCGTGGCAACCATTGGCGGTGGTGCCTACTGGTACGAGACGCACGGTCAGGAGTCCACGGACGACGCGTTCGTAGACGCTGCGGTTGCGCGTGTCAGTCCACGGGTGTCCGGCACCGTTGTGGCTGTTCATGTGACTGACAACCAGCGCGTGGAAGAGGGCGACCTGCTTTTCGAGATCGATCCCTCCGACTATCGCGCTGCGGTGGAGAAGGCCGAGGCGGCGTTGCGGACTGCAAGGTCGGCCAGACAGGAGGCGTCAGCCCAGCTGGAGCTTGCCCGCTCGTCGACGACTGCCGGGCTCGCCGAGGCAAGAAGCGGGCTGCAGGTGGCGCGGGCGGCGCTCGAGCGCGCCCGAGCGGACGCGCAGGCGGCTGAGGCCCAGGCCAGGCAGGACGAGCGGGACGCCGCGCGGCTGCAGCGACTGTTCAAGAGCAATTCCGCATCCCGCCAGCAGGTCGAGCGGGCCCAGTCCGCCGCGGAGACCAGCGGCGCCAAGGCGAACGCGGCCGCCCGGGCGGTGGCCGTCGCGAAGGCGGACGTCGGGCAGGCGCAGGCGCGTCTTCAGCACGCACAGGCATCGCAGCAGCAGGTCCGGGTCCGCAAGGCGCAGGTCAGCAGTGCCGAGTCCCGGGTGGCGGAGGCCGAAGCGTCGTTGAAGCAGGCCCGGCTCAACCTGAGCTGGACGAAGATCCGCGCGCCCCATGCGGGACGCGTTACGAGCAAATCGGTGGAAGTCGGCGATACGGTTCAGCCCGGTCAGTCCATGACCGCACTGGTTTTCGGCAAGCCTTGGATCAAGGCGAACTTCAAGGAGACGCAGCTGACGCGCATGCGCCCCGGGCAGCCCGTGACCGTGGAAATCGACGCCTATCCGGATGTGACCATTCACGGTCACGTGGACAGCATCCAGCAGGGCACGGGAGCGCGTTTCAGTCTCCTGCCCCCGGAGAACGCCACGGGCAACTTCGTCAAGGTGGTACAGCGCCTCCCGGTCAAGATCGTCCTGGATGACATCCCCGAGGGGGCCGGGATGCTGGCGCCCGGGATGTCCGCGGTGCCCACGGTGAACGTCTCCGGAAACACGGAGAAGGCCGACTTCGCCGCCGCGGCGGGCCATGAGTAATAACGGCGGCACGAACCCCTGGCTGCTGGCGCCGGTGGTGGCGCTGGCCGCGTTCATGGAGGTGCTGGACATCTCCATCGCCAACGTGGCGTTGCAGCACATCGCCGGCAGCCTCTCGGTGAGTCAGGAGGAATCCACCTGGATCCTCACCTCCTACCTGATATCCAACGCCATCGTTCTGCCGATCAGCGGCTGGCTTTCCACGCTGATGGGCCGTAAACGTTTTTTTCTTGGCTGCATTGCCGGGTTCTCACTGAGCTCTCTGCTCTGCGGCATCGCCCCGAGCCTGCCGTTGCTGATTCTCTTCCGCACCCTTCAGGGCGCCACCGGCGGCGGTCTGCAGCCAGCGTCCCAGGCAATACTTGCCGACGCGTTTCCGCCGCGTCAGCGGGGGATGGCGTTCGCGTTCTATGGTATGGCGGTGGTCTTCGCGCCGGCCATCGGTCCGACGCTCGGTGGCTGGATCACCGACAACGCCAGCTGGCACTGGGTGTTTCTCATCAACGTGCCGGTGGGGATCGTCCTCTTTCTTCTCACCGAGGCGCTGGTGCAGGACTCGCGGGAGTACACCGAAGCCCGGAAGGCGAGACTGGCGGACGGATTCAGCGTGGACTACGTGGGGCTGGGCCTGTTGGCGTTGGGACTGGGCTTCCTGCAGGTGGTGCTGGACCGCGGCCAGCAGTCGGACTGGTTCGATTCCCGGGGCATTGTCGCCATGACCGTCGTTTTCGTGCTGGCACTGGGCGGTTTCGTGGTCTGGGAACTGCGCCAGCGTCACCCGGTGGTGGACCTGCACCTGTTTCGGAATCCGAACTTCCTGTTCGGCAATATCCTGATGTTCCTTCTGGGCTTCATACTGCTGGGCAGCACCGTCCTGATTCCGGTCTACGTGCAGTCCATGCTGGGTTACACGGCCATGGATGCGGGACTCGTGATTTCGCCGGGCGGTTTCGCGGTCATGCTCGCCATGCCCATCGTGGGACGCCTGATCAGCCACGTCGACGCGCGCTGGCTGATCATCTTCGGCCTGACCGTGTGCGCGGCGGCGCTCTACCACATGAGTGGTTTCAACACGCAGACGGACTACGCCACCATCGCGCTGGCGAGGGTATTTCAGGCAATCGGCCTGGGCTTTCTTTTCATCCCGATCACGACAGTGGCTTATGTCGGTCTTCCGGCGGAGAAGACGGACAACGCCTCGGCGATAATCAACCTGTCGCGAAACCTGGGCGGCAGTGTCGGCATATCCGTGGCGATTACCGTCCTGGCGCGTCGAACCCAGTCCCAC
>JASFMS010000039.1:0-8611 GCA_050117435.1 Ectothiorhodospiraceae bacterium
GCCAGGATCGGTAACCTGCCCTTGGTTGCCAGCTCTTCTGACGCGTTGCGCCCGGGCTGGCTCTGTTCGGATCTACGCGGCGGCGGGGATAGTCCACCGCCCCCGTTCTGACCGGTAAGGCAGTGTAGCAGGACGTGGGCCGCAATACGGACCGCCGGGTCCGTTTGCGGCGGTTCTCTCGCGCGTTGGCACAGGCCGGGAATGCCGGGAACGCTGCGCTTATCCCGGCCTACTTGTTTGCCGGCGCGCAACCTCGGGCGTGCCGGGCGGTGCCGTGGTGCGTAGGCCGGAGTAAGGACCGCGAGATTCGTTTCCGGCAACCGGGGAAACCGGCCCCCTGGCCGGATCATGAGGAAATCAGTTCTTTTGCGCATTGGCACTGCCCGGCGATGCCGGGAACGCTGCGCTTATCCCGGCCTACTCGCTTGCCGGCGCGCATCTCCCGGGCGTGCCCGGCGGAGCCGTGGGGCGTAGGCCGGAATAAGGACCGTGAGGTCCGTTTCCGGCAACCAGGGAAACCCGAGTTCTGACCCGATCAGGAAGAAACCAGCCGTTCCGGCGGTGGCGCCACCGGGTGCTGCTGAACGAAGTAGCCTTCTGTATGGATCAGCTCGTCCTTCGCGCCGAGGGCTTTCGCCGCCGACACACAGGCGTCCACGAATTCCGGGCTACCCGCCACGAAAACGCTGTGGCCGGAGAGGTCCGGGAAGACGTCGCCCAGGACGTCGGGTACGCGCCCCTTGAGCCCGCCGGCGCGCGGCTCCTCGCGGGTTACGGTGGTCCGGAACTGGAAGTTGCGGTGCTTGGCCTCCCAGAACGCCATCAATCCCCGGTCGTAGATGTCGTCCTCGGTGCGGGCGGAAAACAGCAGGGTCACCGGCTTACGGAAGCCGCGGCGCAGGGCCGCGTCCGCCAGTGCCAGTATGGGCGCCAGCCCGGAGCCCGCCGCAATGCAGAGCACGGGCGTATCCACGCTGGGATCGCCGATGAAGGTGCCGTACGGTCCCGATACCCGCACCGTGTCGCCAACCTGGAGCTTGTCGTGCGCCCAGCGGCTGGTGGCGCCGTCTTCGACGCGCGCGATCTGCAGGGTGATTTCGCCGTCCGGCCGGGGCGCGTTGGCGATGGAATAGGATCGCGGCGGGGCGCCTTCCCGGTCGTCGCCGACGATCACGTACTGGCCGGGCCAGAAACGCATGGGCTGGCCCACCGGGCGCAGCCGCAGCTCGACGATCCGCGGCGTGCGCGGTATGCGGTCCACGACCACGAAGGTGATGTTTTCCCGCGGCGGAAACAGCTTCGGCTGTGCGTCCTCGGTGCCGAACTCGATCTCCAGCACGTCTGACAGTGGCTTGGCCATGCACATCAGGCCGTAGCCCTGGGCGCGCTCCTCTTGGGACAGCGCCATGTCCAGCACCAGCCCCTGGTCGATCTCGCCGCTGCGAACCTTGGTCTTGCATTCGCCGCAGGCACCGGCGCGGCAGTTGTTGGGCATGGCGTAGCCGGCGTTCTCCAGCGCCCCCAGTACGGTCTCGCCGGGCTGGCACTCCACGTCCTGGCCCGACGGATAGAGCCGAATCACACTCATAACGTCTCCCCGCAGTCGTAACAGACAAGCGCCCGGGGCGGCGTCGCCGCTCCGGGGCAAAGCGATCATGCACCCGGCTCAGAAGACGGGGATGATCTCGTCCATGTCGACCTCGGTGATCTCCTGCCCGGAAATGCCCACCTCGGGGATCGCCGGGAAGGGGATGTCGTACTTGTCCAGCACGCCCTTGAGGTTGAGCATGGCGTTGCGCCAGTTCTCTTTCTTGGCCTCGTAGGTGGGCACGCCGAAACCTGCCTGGCGGCAGACTTCCTCGGCCTCGCGCTGGGTGTCGATGAAGTCGGACGGCAGGTCCCAGAACTCCGCCGGCGGCTCGAACAGCACCGCGGAGAGGAACAGGTAGCCCGCACGGATCTGCTTGGTGATGGTGGCCTTCTGCTCGTCCTCGTCGCCGAGCTTGGGGTAGTCCCGCTCCATCACGGCCATGCAGATGGCCATATGCCGGCCCTCGTCACGGCCGACGTTGCGGAAGGCCTCCTTGAAGACCATCTCGCGGGTGTTCGCCGCCATCTGGTGGAAGATGGTGGCGGCGGCAATCTCGCCCATGAGGAAGGAGCTGAACAGCACCGCCAGCGGATACTTCGGCACTGCCTTCTTGTAGCCGTGCCAGTAACGGGCGCCGTTGTAGTAGAGCCACTTCACGTTGCGCTGCAGGCGCTTGCCGAGCTCGGTCTTGGGCTCGTAATCCAGCGCGCTGGGGGCTTCCAGCAGCCTGGTGATGGCCATGCCGCAGAGCTGCTCGTGGTTCTGCTCGTCACGGGTGACGGAGAAGAAGCAGCGGCGGACTGGGTCCTCCTCGTGGACCTCGTAGGTCTTGATCAGGGCTTCCGCGAATACCGGCGGCGCGGAGGCGTCGAACACGGAAAGCAGGGACCACCAGTAGGCTATGGCCTCGCGCTCCTCCCAGGAATAGCTGGACGGATCGAAGGTGTCCCAGGGCAGCTTGGCCGGATCCCAGACCTCGCGCTGGGCGGAGGTCCAGACCTCTTCCAGCTTCTGGGTATGGGATTCCCAGCTCAGCGGAAATACGTTGGGCTGCTCGATCTCCGGGGGCAGATCCATCTTGTCGGCCAGCTTGTCGTGATGACTCATCGTCTCCTCCTGAATGTGTACTGCCGGCGGGGCGTCGTCGCCGGGGACCACGTGCTCTCGGGTGCAGTCCGCCCTCGCGGACCGTTGCGACAGGCTCCATGGTTCATCCAAATCGGGAGGCTCCGCTTGATCTATGTCAAGTTTATAGTGATACAAAAAATAGTCGCAAAAATGGTTGGGCGTGTCATATGGGCGTGCCTAAGAAACCAATGTTTATCGTTGAAAACGACCACAAACGGAGACAAAGAGATACGTCAGTGGCGCGATGGGGGTGAAATACGTGTCGTAATTGGTGCGCCTGTTGGCGAGGATATCCGCTTCCGGGTCGGCGACACGGTTGGGGGACGCAACGTGGCGGTGCGAGCGACTGCATTTTCGGGAAAACAGGGCCAGTGGGACGGCCAGAGCGCAGCGGTACCCACGCCGTTTTCGGAGGCACGAAAGATGGTCATCGCTGCGCTCTGCCGCATCCTGCGGAACCGTTGAAGCGAAGATTCGCCGCGGGGCGCGGCTCCCACATTTACCGAAGAGAGGAGCAGGCCGGGGTAGGCGCAACGTTCCCGGCGTGCCGGGGCAGGCATGGCATCCGGCGGCAATGCCGTAAACGGCCCATGCGGCTCAGTTTCGGTCTGCGCGCTTCCGGCCCCGTGGCCGCTTACCTTCCACGGGCCTCGTCGGGCCCATCGGCGGTGTCGGCAAAAATGCGGTTGCGTCCGGCGGCCTTGGCGGCGTACAGGGCGCGGTCAGCACGCTCCTCCAGTGCCCGCGGGCTATGGTCGGCGGGCGTCTTCTCGGCGACGCCGATGCTAATGCTGAACTTCGTGTTCCATTCCGACAACCGCTCGGCTCCCTCGCCGAGCAGACGGTTTACCCGCTCGGCGGCCTTCAGCGCCGTATCCAGGTCTGCGCCCGGCATCAGGACGGCGAACTCGTCGCCGCCGAGACGCGCCAGGACGTCCAATTCGCGGAAAGAGTCCTGCATGGAACGCGCCAGATGCCGCAGAACCGCATCGCCCGCCTGATGCCCGGCCGTGTCGTTCACCTGCTTGAAGTGGTCGATGTCGATGACGAGGAGCGTCAGTTCCGTGTCTCCCGCCCGCGCGGAATGGAAGTGTGACTGCGCTTTTCGGTGGAAAGCGCGCCGGTTGAAAAGGCCCGTCAGCGGGTCGGTATCCGCCTCGGCGGCCAGCTGATGCTCGAGCCGTTTGTAGGCAGTGACATCCACCCAACTAAGCTGAACCGCGGGCTCCCCCCGCCAGTCAATCCGGTTGACGAAAACCTCGAGCCATTCGACGCCGTAGACCGAGCGCCGTGTCGGGAGGGTGCAACGCAGAGACTCGCGTCGGCTGTCGGACAGGGCTCTCATCGGCGCCGGCGCTGCCTTGCGGATCGCTTCGATGTCCACGGGCAGGCGATCGGGTGAGGGCGGCCAGACCTCGAGTGGGTCGCGATCCACCATGCCGGCCGCCGCCTCGTTCATGTAGAGAATGGTTCCGTCACGGTCCAGCCGCTGAATGACAATGCCCTGGTTGGCGCCTTCGGCCAGTTGCCGGAAATGCCTCTCGCTTTCCTCCAGGGCGTCCGAAACGCGTTTTCGGAGCGTCACGTCGCGCAGAAACCAGATGCGCCCCCATTGCATCATGTTGGGTCCGACCAGCGGCTGGGAGTGGGACTCGATCAAGCGCCCGTCCAGGAGCTCGAGATCCCAACGGTCCCGGAACTCGTCCGGCGACTCGCGCATCGCCCGCACCTCGGCAGCGATTGCATCGCCGTCGCGCATCTGGCCCGTGACGTAGTCGAGCAGTTCATCGATGTCGGCTTCCCGTACGAATCGCTCAGTGACGCCCCAAAGGTCGCAGAACTGCTGATTGCACACTCGCAGGGCGCGGGTGAAATCCGTGACGATCACGGCGTCCGGCGTCGTTCGCCACATCGCCCCCAGAACGGCGTCACGGTAGGCCGGGTCTTCATGGATTGGGGCGGTTGGCGGAATCCGAACCGCGAGGTCGAGCACTCCCGCCTCGTCTTCGCCGGGCACCGTCGCCGGGGCAAGCGTGTGTCGCTCCCAGCCCACCAGGCCGGAGTTGCCGGGACCGGGGCGTTCGATGACTTCCCCCGGGACGGAGGAAACGAATACTTCCTGGATGGACGCTATGAGGCGCGGTTCCAGCTCCTCGATCGGGCAGTCTTCACGGTGATTTCGGAGCAGCCGAACCTCACCGAGCAGCTCGCGGTAGCTGGCGTTGAGTGCCGCTGCGGCAGGCTTGCCGTCTTGGTCCATGGTGAATACCGCCGCGGCGGATGCAATTCCGTTTACGTATTTTTCGGTCGGAGACATTGATCAGAGGGCCTGTTTCCTGGATGCAGGGAATCGGCGCTCCGTGCGTATAGCCGACAAGTCTTGGTGACCCGACATCAAATCGGACCCTTTTCGTGCTGATTTAAAGTCTAGATCAAGAAACGGGTGGTTTCGCCACCACATGTCTATCGGTTCGATGGATTGCATCGGCTGCGGCGTCCTATTCCGCGGCGTCCTTTTTCGACTGTTCGGCGTCGCTGGCCCGTTGCGCCTCCCGTTGCTTCTCTTCCTTCTCATAGGCCCGCTGCGCGGCGACCGCCTCGAAGTGCTCCTTGTCGCCTTCCCAACCTTTTCTGCGCTGATCCAGTTGTGTCAGCGCGGATGCGCGGCCGTAGAGGACCAGCGTGTCCCCGGCGCGGATCTCGGTTTCACCTTCCGGGGAGCCGATGAAACAGTCATCCTCGGCACGGCGTATGGCGATTACGATTACCCCCTCGTTACGCGTCCGGGCATCCATCAGCCGCATGCCTGCAATCCAGTCATCGGGACGGATCAGCATTTCGACCAGCCGGTATTCGCCCTGAAGGTGCAGCAGGCTGACGTAATCCCGGGTATCCAGGTCCGTCATGCGGCGCAGGGCGATGTCGATGACCCGGGACAGCTGCCGGTCCACCCAGGGGCTGTACGCGAACCACGCAAGAAGAACGAGACCTACCGCCAGCATGCCCAGCCGCTCCAGCGTGGACGCTGTGCCCTGGCTGCCGACGAAGGTGAGGATCAGCGTCGTCATGACCGTGACCAGCCCGGCGTTGCCCAGCAACATGAGCATCATGATGATGCGCCGGCGAACCGGGTGGTTCAGAACCTCCTCGGCCTCCTGGGTCGTGAAGCCTGTCCCGCTAAGCGCCGATCGGGCCTGAAAGCGGGCGGCCTCCACGGAAAGGCCGGTGTGCACCAGCGCGACGGTGGCGATACGTGTCAGAACAATGGACAGGAGGATGGCAAAAAACAGTGACGTCAGTGCGAACATGATCGACTCAGTATCGGTGTTGGTGACGAATCGAAGCCATTGCCCCCGTTCCCGCGCGGGGTGACTCTACACGTGTCGATAACACCTGTGGACATCCTCCCGTCAGACGTCAGCCGTCCGTCGCAATGGGCACGCCGCGGTAGAGAGAGCCTATAAGGCCGGGATGCCGGAGAGGTTGATACGGGTCAACCCTGCCTCACAGGGGTGGCCGCGGGGTGCCTCCTGACCCACACGCCCGAATTGTCCGGATAAGCCGCCCCAATTCCGTTTTCCAGCCGCCTCCCCCCCCCCCCGCGCAAGAATCGGATCGCGCCGGCCTCACCGCCCGGATATGTTCTGCCGACGTTTGCTGACAACCGGGAGCAGTCCAAATGAATGCAGGAATAAAGACATCCATGGGGGCTTCGGAGTGGGCGATGCTCCTCGCCCTTTCGGTGCTCTGGGGCGGTTCCTTCTTTTTTGTGGAGGTCCTTGTCGCGGAACTGCCGCCCATCACGGTCGTGTTCCTTCGGGTATCACTGGCGGCGGTGACGTTGTGGGCCATCATTTTCGCTTCCGGGATTCGCCCGCCCGCGTCCCTCGGTGTGTGGAGTGCCTTTCTGGCAATGGGTCTGTTGAACAACGTGGTACCGTTCTGCCTTATCGCCTGGGGCCAGACCCAGATTTCCTCAGGGCTCGCATCGATTCTCAATGCGACCACGCCCCTGTTCACGGTCATTGTGGCCGGCACCGTCCTGGCCGACGAAAGAGCGACACCTCTGAAACTGGCCGGAGTGTTCACCGGGTTCACCGGAGTGGTCGTGATGATCGGGCCAGAAGCACTGCGCGGTCTTGGCCTGGAGGGGCTTGCCCAGTTCGCGGTCCTGGGTGCGGCGCTATCCTATGCGTGCGCCGGGGTCTTCGGGCGACGTTTTCGCGGCTTCGGGGTCCACCCCGTAGCGACTGCTGCCGGTCAGGTGACGGCTTCCAGCCTCATACTGGGGCCCCTCGCCCTTTTCATAGACGGGCCGTACCATCCGGCTCTTGCGGATACCTCGACGATCGCCGCGATTGTCGGCCTTGCTGTCCTCTCCACCGCGTTCGCCTACGTGCTTTACTTTCGGCTTCTCGCTTCGGCCGGGGCGACGAACCTTCTGCTCGTCACATTTCTGATCCCGATTTCGGCGATTCTTCTCGGCTGGCTCGTACTCGGAGAGTCAATGGAGACGACTCATCTGCTCGGCATGGGAATGATCGGGATCGGCCTCTCCGCGGTTGACGGCAGGTTGTGGGGAGGCAGCGGGAAGCCGCTGCGGGACGTTTCCCGGACCCGCACCGGGAGCGAATAACCCTTTGGCAGTCAGGCCGGGCGATGTGCCCCTGGACGTGTCGGGCGCGCGCGCCCACGGGGCGCACATCAGCGGCGGACCACGGTAGGGTGTGTGGGCGGTCGGGTCGATTTCGTCCATCCCGGCCTGCCTCCCGCCGCATGCGGACGGGCATGGATAACCGGTAACCGGCGCCGTCCCGCCAGGAGAATCCCGGCGCATACCAGTGTGGCGCCGACGCCGTGATAGGGGTGAAGAGGCTCTCCCAGCAGAACGACGGCCAGCATGGTGCCGAAGACCGGTATCAGATGCAGGTATGGTCCGGCTCGGGCCGCCCCCACCATGCCGACCCCGTGATTGAAGCAGAGAAAGGCGCCGGCGGAGGCGAATACGCCCATGTAGAGGATGCCTGCCAACGAGCCGGCATTGAGGTGCATGGGCGGGCCGGCGAGGAGCTGCCAGGCCAGAAAGGGTGCAAGGACGACCACCGCCACGACCGCGCTGCCCATGAGCAGCACCGGTGTCGGCAGGGACTGGGGACGGCGCCCGAGCAGAACCGAATAGACGGCCCAGAGCGGTAGCGCCATGGCCATGACGCCGTCTCCGGCGTTGATGCGTGTCGCCAGGGCCTGCGCCATATCGCCCCGGCATACGATCACGCCTGCGCCCACAAGTGATACCAGGGCGCCCGCCAGGCGAATGACCGACACCGGCTCATCCCTGAGGCACCAGGTCAGAGCAAGAATCAGTATCGGCGTGAGCGAAAGCAGAAGCACGGCGTTCAGAGCGGTTGTGTTGCTCAGAGCCACGTAGGTCAGCGTGTGAAAACCGGCCAGCCCCGTCGCGCCCAGCGCCACCACCAATGCAGCATTGTCCCTGAGCGCCGTCCAGTGCTGCCGCAACGCTCGGTGGTAAAGCGGCAGCAGGACGAGCACCGCAATGGTCCAACGCCAGAACCCGAGCTCCACCGGTGACACGTCGCCCCGAAGGGCCCGGCCCGCGATGAAGTTACCCGCCCAGAACAGTGCGGCCAGCGCCAGGAGCAGTGACGGCCAGCCGGAGCTGCTTTGGTGCCCGTCGACGGGCGTTTTCTCGTCCAGTGTTGACTTCATGGCGGACCGCTCCGGAGTCCGTGTCGAGTGTGGCTGTCGAGCTTGCGGCATTCGCGCAGCGAAGAAATGAGGCGGGAGTCCCGGCGGGAGCTTCCCGGGAAGCGGGAGTGGTGTCTAAGGTGGTGGGACCTTTGTCCCTCACTGACGGCCGAAACCCGCCTCCCG
>JASFMS010000040.1:0-8568 GCA_050117435.1 Ectothiorhodospiraceae bacterium
GTCCAGCCCCGGCATGATGAGCAGGTTCGCCTGCCCCTTGAGCCGCGAGTTGGGGAATATCCGCTGGCGGATCTTCTCGTTGATGGCCGCATCGCCGTGCATCTCGCCCTCCACCTCCAGAGTGGGGTCGCGATCCTGGATGAGCTCCAGCGCCTCGCGCATCTTCACTGCCGAGGCAGCTCCGGAGGTGCCGAAGCTGGAGTGGGAGAGCAGGGCCACCTTGGGCGTTATGCCGAAGCGGCGGATCTCGTCGGCCGCCAGTACGGTCATCTCTGCGAGCTGATGGGCCGTGGGGTCCTGGTTGACGTAGGTATCGCAGAGGAAGAGCGTCCCCTTGGGTGAAATGAGGGCATTCATGGCGGCCATGTAGCGCACGCCGGATCGGCGCCCGAGAACCTGCTCCACGTACTCCAGCTGCCGGTGATAGCGGCCCACCATGCCCCCGAGCATGGCGTCCGCCTCGCCGCGCTTGACCATGAGCGCGGCAATGACCGTGTTGCGCGTGCGCACGATTTGCCGGGCCCGGTCCGGCGTCACGCCGCTGCGCTCCATGAGCGAGTGGTAGAGCGTCCAGTACTCCCGGTAGCGGGGATCGTCCTCCGGATCGACCAGCTCGAAGTCTTCGTCCACCCGCAGCCGCAGACCCAGTCGCTTGAGCCGCATCTTCACCACCCGCCGGCGGCCAACCAGGATGGGCTTGGCGAGGCCGTCGTCCACGACCACCTGCACGGCCCGAAGCACGCGCTCCTCCTCGCCGTCGCCGTAGACCACGCGCATCGGCGCCTGACGGGCGCGCTCGAAGATGGGCTTCATCACCAGCCCGGACTGGTAGACATACTGGGACAGGCGCATGCGGTACGCCGGGAAATCCTCGATGGGTTTGGTGGCCACGCCGCTGTCCATGGCCGCCTTCGCCACTGCCGGCGCGATCATGGTGATCAGCCGCGGGTCGAAGGGCTTGGGAATGAGATACTCCGGGCCGAACTTTAGCGGCTTGCCGCCGTAGGCCGCGACCACCACGTCCGACGACTCCGCCATGGCGAGATCGGCGATGGCCTTCACGCATGCCTTCTTCATTTCCTCGTTGATGGCGCTGGCGCCCACGTCCAGCGCGCCGCGGAAAATGAAGGGGAAGCAGAGGACGTTGTTCACCTGATTCGGGTAGTCCGAGCGGCCGGTGGCGATGACGGCGTCCGGCCGGGCCTCCTGAGCAAGCTCCGGCAGTATCTCCGGCGTCGGGTTCGCCAGCGCCAGGATCAGGGGCTTGTCCGCCATCTTCTTGACCATTTCGGGCTTCAGCACACCCGGCGCGGAAAGCCCCAGAAAGATGTCGGCGCCCTCGATGGCCTCGTCCAGGGTGCGGGCGTCGGTCTCGGCCGCGTACACGGCCTTGCGCGGGTCCATGTACTCCTTGCGCCCCTTGTAGATAACGCCCTGGCGGTCCGTGGCGATGATGTTCTCCGGTTTCAGCCCCATGGACACCAGCAGGTCCAGGCAGGCGATGGCCGAGGCCCCGGCGCCGGAGGTGACCACCTTCACCTCGGCGAACTTCTTCTCCACAAGGCGCAGACCGTTGTAGATGGCGGCCCCGGTGATGATCGCCGTGCCGTGCTGGTCATCGTGGAAGACGGGGATATTCATCTGCTCGCGAAGCTTCTGCTCCACCAGGAAGCACTCCGGCGCCTTGATGTCCTCCAGGTTGATGCCGCCGAAGGTGGGCTCAAGGCTGCGGATGATCTCCACGAGCTTGTCCGGATCCTGTTCGTCGATCTCGATGTCGAAGACATCGATACCGGCGAACTTCTTGAACAGCACGCCCTTGCCTTCCATCACCGGCTTGGAGGCGAGCGGGCCGATGTTTCCCAGTCCGAGCACCGCAGTGCCGTTGGTCACCACCGCGACCAGGTTGCCGCGGGCGGTGTATTCGGCGGCGGCGTCGCGATCCTCGACGATGGCGTCGCAGGCGGCGGCCACGCCGGGCGAGTAGGCCAGGGCCAGATCCCGCTGGTTGGCCAGGGGCTTGGTGGGGGTGACGGTGATTTTTCCGGGAACGGGGGAGCGATGGTACTCCAGTGCGCTCTCGCGAAAGTCTTCGGACATTTCTTATTGGGCTCCAGGCTCGGGTCGCGTTGGGTGGCAGTGCTGAACTTAGTATAGGGGCCGCGCCGCGCGGGTGGTCAACGCGACTGCGGCTTCAGGCGTTCAGGGCGGCGGATCCTGCTCGTCCAGAAAGCCCTGCAGTACGTCGCGGAAGGCATCGGGCGCCTCGGCGTGCAGCCAGTGGCCGGCGCCTTTCACCGCCAGCGTCCGTGCTTCCGGGAAATACCGTGCAATCTCGGCGCGTGCGCCGTCAGTGACATAGTCGGAGGCGCCGCCATGGACGAACAGCGCCGGTCCGCGCCACTGGCCGGGTATATCCGGCCAGCCCACGAGCCGCGGCAGCTCGGCCGCCAGAATGTCCAGCGGAATGCGCCAGCCGTAGCCCTCCTCCCGGCGTTCGAGATTGGTGAGCAGGAACTGGCGCACCATGGGCTCCGGGATTTCCGCGGCCAGTTCCCGGTCCGCCTCGCCGCGGGAGCGCAGGTGCCCCGGCTGCAGCCGCTGGAGGCTCTCGATAAGGGCCTCGTGGCGGGAGGGGTACGTGACCGGCGCGATGTCCACCACCACCAGCGCCCGCACGCGGTCGGGATGCGCCAGCGCAAGGGCCATGGCGACCTTGCCGCCCATGCTGTGGCCGACGATGGTGGCCCGCTCGATATCCTCGGCGTCCAGCAGTGCGACCACGTCATCCGCCATGTCCGGGTAGGCCATTCCGGGAACATGGGGCGAACGCCCGTGGTTGCGAAGGTCGGGAAGCAGAACCCGGCGGTGTTCGGACAGCCACCGTGCGTGGCTCTTCCAGTTCGTTCCCGAACCGTAGAGGCCGTGGAGGATCACCAGCGGCGGTCCCTCGCCGAGGCTTTCGCAGTGAAGTTTCACGATTCCGCTCGATGTCATCGTCTCAACCGGTGTCGGGCCTCAGGCACGCCGCGCCTGGGGCTCTGCGGTGCTGGATTCCAGAGGAACCTGGGCCGCGCCCACCTGGCTGACGTTGCGTAGCTCCTGCAGCGCGACGCCGAGCATGGGCAGCTCGACCTGGGAGACCCGTCGCAGCTCCTCCATCGTGAGTTGCAGGCGCTGCACGACGTCCGCGTTGGCTTCCGCCCACTGGGCCACCTGCCCGGAGGATTCGGATTCGCCGGCAAAGGCGATGATGCCCTCGGTGAGCAACCGTTGCTGGACGTAGAACTCCTCCTCGAGTCCCGCCCGGTAGCGCTCCTGCCAGGGGTCGGATGCCTCGAAGTGGATCAGCGCCTCGCGCAGCCAGTCCAGCCCCAGCTCCGTGCTCGCCTGGAAGTACACGCGGGCGGCGGTGTCCAGGCTGGCACGGGTGTCCGCGCAGGCCTTGACCAGGTCAAGGGCCGAGTAGAGCGTGTCCAGGTTCGCCACCCGTCGCGCCAGCGGTTCCGGGACGCCGGATTCCATCAGCGTCGAGGCCTCCGTTTCCAGGCGCAGCTTGTCCGATTCCGGAAGGAGCTCATCGAGGGTGGATTCCAGTTTCGCCACCGCCGGGCGGAAGCGCTCGATGGCTTCTTCGATGCTCACGGGGGTGGGCACGTTGCGCAGCATCCAGACGGTGGCCCGCTCCTGAAGCTGCGCGATCTGCTGGAGCATGCGGTTCTGCACCGCCGCGGGTACGGCGTTGTCCAGGCGGTCCACCTCCCGCCACAGCCCGCGCAGGCCGAAGCTGTCCCGGGCGGCCAGGTAGGCACGGCCGGCGCCGGCGGCACCAGCGCCGGTGCCGCCGTGCACGCGGTAGAGGAAGGTGCTGCCCATGCGGTTGATGATGTGGTTGGTGGTGACCGTGGCGACGATCTCCGCACTCAGCGGGTGCTGCCGGACGGCATCGGCGAAGCGCTCGCGAATGGGCCGCGGAAAGTAGTTCATGAGCTCCGTGGCGAGGAACTCCGTCTGCACCAGTTCCGAGTGCAGCAGTTCCTCGTAGGCCTGAATCTTGGCGTAGGCCAGGAGCACCGCGAGTTCCGGGCGCGTAAGGCCCTGTCCCGCCTTCTGGCGTTCGGCCAGTTCCTCGTCGTCGGGCAGATGCTCGACGCGACGGTCCAGTGCGCCGGCGCGTTCGAGATCACGCATGAACCGCGCGTGCTCGTCGAGCATGTCCGGGGCCCGCACTTCCAGCAGGGTGAGCCCCTGGGTCTGGCGGTAGTTGTTCCTGAGGACGAGTCCGGCGACCTCTTCGGTCATCTCCAGCAGCAGACGGTTTCGCTGCTTCATGGTCATGTCGCCGGCGTCGACGACACGGTTGACCAGAATCTTGATGTTGACCTCGTGGTCGGAGCAGTCCACGCCGCCGGAATTGTCGATGGCGTCCGTATTCACCCGGCCGCCGTGCTGGGCGAATTCGATCCGCCCGAGCTGGGTGACGCCCAGATTGCCGCCCTCGCCGATGACCCGGCAGCGCAGCTCTTCGGCGTCGACACGCACGGCGTCGTTGGCCTTGTCGCCGACATCCGCGTCGGTCTCGTCGCTGGCCTTGATGTAGGTGCCGATGCCGCCGTTCCAGAGCAGGTCCACGGGGGCGCGGAGTATGGCGCTGATAAGCTCGTTGGGAGTCAGCCTCGCCGCGTCGATGCCCAGCGCCTCGCGCGCTTCGCGGGAGAGCTGGATGGACTTCGCGGTACGCGGCCACACGCCGCCGCCCTTGGAGATCTTGTCGCTGTCGTAGTCCGCCCAGGAGGAGCGGTCCAGGGCGAACATCCGCTGGCGCTCGGCGTAGCTGGTTTCCGTGTCGGGGTCCGGGTCGATGAATATGTGGCGATGGTCGAAGGCGGCCAGCAGCCGGGTTTTCTCGGAGAGCAGCATGCCGTTGCCGAACACGTCGCCGGACATGTCGCCAACGCCTACCGCGGTGAAGGGTTCCGTCTGGATGTCGTGGCCCATCTCCCGGAAATGCCGTTTGACCGCTTCCCAGCCCCCGCGGGCGGTGATACCCATCTTCTTGTGGTCATAGCCGGTGGAGCCGCCGGAGGCGAAGGCGTCACGGAGCCAGAAGCCGTACTCGTCAGCGACCTCGTTGGCGTAGTCGGAGAAGGTCGCCGTGCCCTTGTCCGCGGCCACCACCAGGTAGGGGTCGTCGTCGTCGCGGCGCAGGACCTGCGGTGGCGGTACCACTTCGCCGTCAACGATATTGTCCGTGAGGTCCAGCAGCGCGCGAATGAAGGTCCGGTAGCAGTTCAGCACTTCATTGAACATGGCCTGCCGCTCCTCCGGCAGGCGCTTGCAGACGAAGCCTCCCTTGGCGCCGACCGGGACGATGACGGCGTTCTTTACCATCTGCGCCTTCATCAGGCCGAGAACCTCGGTGCGGAAATCCTCGCGCCGGTCGGACCAGCGCAGCCCGCCGCGGGCCACCTTGCCGCCGCGCAGGTGGACCCCCTCCACCCGCGGGGAGTAGACGAAGATTTCGAAGGCGGGCACCGGCTGCGGCATGCCGGGGATGTAATTCGGCTGCAGCTTGAACGACAGGTAGTCCCGGCGCTGCCCCTTGTCGTCAGTGCGGAAGTAGTTGGTTCGCAGCGTTGCCTGAATCGCCGCCACGAAGCGCCGCAGGATGCGGTCCTGGTCGAGGCTCGCCACCTCGTCGAGCTCCGCCTCGATCTGCTCGGCAAGTTTCTCCGCGCGACGTTCGTCGACGCGTTCCGGATCGAATCGAGCGTGGAATAGCTGCGCCAGCATTGCGGTGATACGGGGATTGCTGGCCAGGGTTTCCTCCACGTACGACTGGCTGAACTGAGTGCCGGTCTGGCGCAGATAGCGGGCATAGGCACGGAGTATGACGATGTCCCGCCAGGTGAGGCGGGCGGCCAGCACCAGGCGGTTGAAGCCGTCGTCCTCAGCCTGGCCGTGCCACACCGCGGCGAAGGCGTCCTGGAAGTCCTCCCGCACCCGCTCGGCTTCCAACTGCCCGGCGCCGGTGTATGTAAGGCCGAAATCATGAATCCAGCAGGGTGTGTCCTCCTCGCGCTGGACGTCGTAGGGGCGCTCGTCCACCACTCTCACGCCCATGTTCTCCAGCACTGGCAGGACGTCGGACAGGGAAATGGCCTTTTCGGCCTGGAACAGCTTGAAGCGCAACAGCCCCTCTTCCGCCTCCAGCGGACGGTACAGGCTGATCACCAGGTCACCGGCGCGGTGCAGCCGCTCCAGGCGCTCCACGTCGTGGCCCGCGGCGCGCGGACTCGTGTCCTCCCGGTAGGCGGCGCTGAAACCCTCGCCGTAACGGTTGAACAGGCGGTTGCCCTGCTCCTCGCCGTAGTAGTCGGTCAGCGCCTCCGCCAATTCGTCGGTCCAGGAGCGCATGGTCTGCGCCAGTCGCCGCTCCAGTTCCGGGTAGTCGAAATCGGGGCGGCCCGGTTTCTTCAGGCGGACAATGAAGTGGATGCGGGCGAGCACGGACTCCGAGAGCTGCACGGAAAACTCGCTGTGGGCGCCGTCGAAGGCGTCAGTGAGGATCTCCTGCATGCGTTCGCGTACTTCCGTGTTGTAGCGTTCGCGGGGTGCGTAGACCAGACAGGAGACGAAGCGCCCGAAGGTGTCGTAGCGAACGAAAAGCCGCACGCGCTGGCGCTCCTGCAGGTGCAGGATCCCCATGGCGGTGTCGTACAGCTCCTCCTCGGAGGCCTGGAACATCTCGTCCCGCGGATGGGTCTCCAGGATGTTGGTCAGCGCTTTCCCGGCATGGCTGTTGGACCGCAGATTCGCCTTTTCGAGGATGGATTCGATCTTGCGGCGCAGCAGCGGGATGGTGCGCGGATTGCGGTTGTACGCCGCTGAGGTGAAAAGTCCGAGGAAGCGGTGCTCGCCGATCACCTCGCCCTTGGCGTTGTAGCGTTTGACGCCGATGTAGTCCATGTAGCCGGGGCGATGCACGGTGGAACGGGTGTTGGACTTCGTGAGCACCAGCGGATCCGGGTTCCGGGCCCTCTCGCGGACCTCGTCGGGCATGTTGGCGAAGCTTTGCGAGATGCGCCGGCCGCCGGTCTGTCGAAGCAGGCCCAGCCCGGAATCCGCCACCGCGTGCAGCTGATCGGCGCCTTTCTGCCGGCGCAGGTCGTAGCGGCGGTAGCCGAGAAAGGTGAAATGGTTGCCGCGGGCCCAGCGCAGGAACTCCGCCACCTCTTCCAGCTCCGCCTCCGATACCGGCGGGGTGTTGCGGCGCAGCCCGCGAATGACCTTGTCCATCTGGTCCATCATGGGCCGCCAGTCCTCCACGGCGACCCGCACGTCCTCGAGCACCGCTGCGACGTCGTCGTGTATCGTCTGCAGCCGCTCGGGCTCGGTCTGGCGGTCCACCTCGAAGTGCATCCACGCCTCGTGCTGAACGCCCTTGCCCTTGCCGTCCAGGGCCAGGCGCGAAAGGTCGCCACCGCGCTCGCGTACCAGACTGACCACCGGATGGATGACCAGATGGATGGTGAGTCCGAGCCGGTTAAGGCCCATGGACACGGAGTCCACCAGGAACGGCATATCGTCGGTTACCACCTGGACGATGGTGTGGGTGCACTCCCAGCCGTTCTGTTCCGGATCCGGGTTGTAGACGTGAATATGAGGCTGCCCGGGGCGGCGGTTGCTGCCCAGGGTCCAGTGGGAGAGCGCGGCACCGTAGAGGTTCTGGATGCGGCTGTAGCCGATGTCCTCCGGCGCCACACCCTCGTAGTACATGCGCACGAACTCCTCGACCCGGGGAGCCTCGTCCTCCGGCCAGCGTTCGCGCACCCGCGCGGCGGTCGCCTCGATGGCCGCCGCCTTACGATCCTCGTCAGTCCCGTGTTTCATCGCGCTTCCCCTTCTCCATCGCACCCCCGCGGGGTGCGCCCTTCGTGTTTTTCGATCAGCTTAGCAGCCGTGTCTTCATGGCCCGGCGAGCCGTTCGGTAAGCCGTATGGCCACTCCGGCCATGTTGTAGCCGACGCCGGAGCCGATGAGTACCAGCAGGTCGCCGGCCGCGGCCCGGCCCTTTTCCAGCAGCGCGTCCAACGCCATGGGCACGCAGGCGGAACCGGTATAGCCCCACTGCCCCATGGTGAGCGGCGCACGCTGCCGCGGTATGCCCAGATCGTCGCAGACGGATTCGATGGTGTAGCGGTTCACCTGTGTGAATACCGCGTGGTCGATCTGATCCAGACCGAATTGATTTTGTTCCGCCAGCTCCCGCACCAGCGCCTGCCAGCCCTCTTCGTTGACCTCCGGCGGATAGCGTTCCAGCAGGCGCACCCGGGTACGCCCGGCGGCCACCGACGCGGCGCTGGCCGGCTCGGCGGTGCCGCCGGCGTAGATTCCCCAGTGCCCGGCATAGCGGCCGTCGGCGCGGAAGGCCGCACCCAGAAAACCCGGTTCGCTGTCCGCCTCCACGACGGCGGCGCCGGCGCCGTCGCCGTAGAAGAAGATCATGGGGTCCTTCGGGTCGGCGAGCCGGTGCATGAGGTACGCACCCACGACGAGCACCGTGCG
>JASFMS010000041.1:0-8527 GCA_050117435.1 Ectothiorhodospiraceae bacterium
CTCACCCCGCATCCTTCGACGGGTGCTCGGTTCTGGCGGCGGCGCCGGCGGCGCGGGCCACCCCCCGCAGAAGCTCCCACTCCGTCTTGATCCGGCGAAGGCTGGCGTGCCACGTATCCTCGTCCTCCGGCATGGGCTCCCCCGGCGTCATCGAGCGATAGATGCGCAGCGCTTTGTCCACGCAGCGCTCGAGGGAGTAGGCGCCGGCGGTTTCCGCCACGGCCTCGCGCCAGCGGCGTGACTCCGCGTCGCCGAGATCCATGACACGGGTCAGGGCCTCGGCGAAGGTGGTTTCATCGGCGTTGCGCAGCAGGACGCCGTTGTGTCCGTCGACCACCACCTCCCGCGCACCAGGGGCATCCAGGGCCACCACCGGAAGGCCGGCGGCCATGGCCTCGGCCAGCACCATGCCCTGGGTTTCGCTGAGTGACGCGAATGCGAACAGATCCATGGCGTGGTAGGCATCCGCCAGCTCTGGCATAACCAGCTTGCCCGGCATGTGCAGGCGTTCGGCGACGCCTTCCGCGGCGAAAACGCCGCGGATCTCCTGCTCCGACGGCCCGCTCCCGACCACCAGCAGGTGGGCATCGGGACGTTCCCTGAGCGTTCGGGCAACGCTGCGGGCCATGAACGCCAGGTTCTTCTCCGGCGCCAGCCGGCCCACATGCCCGATGACGAAGGCATCTCCGGGAATGCCGATGCGGCGCCGGAATTCGGCCCCGTCGCCACGGGTGAACTGGTCGAGCACGACGCCGGTGGGAACCACATCCACCGGCGTGCGCACGCCCCTGCGGCGCAGGACGGCGGCAATGCTCTCACTGGGAGCGAAAACGTGATCGCAGAGGTTGGCGTAGCTTGTGGACAGCTGCACGACGAAGCGCTTCAGCGCGGGCGAGTCCCCCGGCACGTAATGCGTGTACTGCTCATACATGGTGTGGTGGGTGAACACCAGCGGGCAGCCGCGCGCCGATGCGGCTCGCAATGCCGTGGAACCGATGAGAAACGGGTGATGGGAATGCACGATATCCGGCTGGAAACGATCCAGGGCGGACTCCAGGTACCCGGGCAGCGGCAGCACGACGGAGAAGTCGCTGCCATTGAAATTCTGAATCGCGGGGATGCGCACGACCCCCGACTCCTTTCGGGGGCTGCCCTGAAACTCGGGCGCCACCACGAGCACCTCATGCCCCCGCTCGCGATAGGCTCGCGTGAAGGAGTCCACGGAACGCGCCACTCCCCCCACATGGGGAGAATACGTGTTGGTCATCATGACGATCTTCATCTACGCGACCTCCGATGTGCGCGCCTTCAGGAAACCCTGAACAATCCCGCGTTCCTCTTCGCATCACCCGCCGTGAGAAGCCCCGGCATCCCGACGCGAACGAACGGTAACCGCCCCGTCTCCGGGAGCCGCCGTCACCGGTTCCAGCCAGACCGGTCCCACTTCCACGGCCGCCGGCATCTCGCGCCAGTCGGCGTTCCAGTGCACCGGAATGTCGCCGTCTTCGTTCATGGGACCGACGCTTACCTCAACGGTTCCGAACCGCGTCGGCGCCGGCCCGAACCGAATCCATTCACCGCTCTCCACCCAGCGCCTGGGAATCCCGGCCGCCAGGACAAGACAGTCGCCTTCCTCGCGCACAAATGCATTGCGTTGCATCAGGACCCAGTCCGCGGCGGCCCAGACGTGCTGGCCGTCGCCCATGCAGCCGCCCAGCGTCCGCGGATGTATCGCTTCCGGCCACTGACCGGTGCTGGTCGCCAGGCGGGCGACGGCATCGACGACGTCGAAACAGCGCTCGTCCCTGGCTCTGAGCAGGACCTGCGCCAAATGCAGGCTGAGATAGGCGTTGACGCCGGAGTGGATCATGTCCTGGAAGAATCCGCCGTGCACCCGGGAATTGTCCATCAGAAAATTCACGGTCCCGAGCAGTCCCGGCGTCTCGGGCGAGTACAGCTGCAACGGATAGCCCGCCGCCAGCGATCCCACCGCCCCGGAGTCCAGCCGCCGGTAGGGAGACGCCGGAATGGCGGCGACGCCCAGGCGCCCGAAATCCCGGGCGAGGGCGGCATCCACTGCGCCGCGGAACGCCGCGGCCTGGCGCCGGTACTCGGCCGCGGCCTCCGTGTCTCCGGCCCTGCCCATCAGTTGCGCCGCGGCCTCCAGTCCTGCCACACCCCAGAAGTCGTCCCAGTAGTAGTAGTCGTTCGGCCCCAGATGCTCCGCACTGAAACCCGCCGGCAACAGGCCCGCGTGAGGCTCGCCGTGGGTGCCGGAAAGGCGCTTGCGGACGATCCACCGGGCACCCTTGCGGAGGGGCGAAAGCCAGTGATCGCCGAGCCGCTCGCCGGTGAGTTCCTCATAGCGGTTGGCGATCCAGAGCACCTGGCCGTTGGAGTCCCACTCCCCTTCCTGGGAATGGAAGTAGCCGGTGGCCGCGTTCTGACGATCCGGAAACCGCTCCATGGATCGGCGCGCCCGATCCGGCAGACCGGCCGCGAGGAGCGCGTGGCAGATAAAGGCCGCGTCGCGGAACCAGAAGCGCTTGTACGTGTAGGGTCCGGGATAGACGTCCTCGACACTGTGCAGAACCAGCGTGCGCAGGGCGGCTTGATAGAGGAAGCGGAAGCGCTCGTCGGGTACCTCCAGCTTCGGTGCGCCGCGCAGCACGTCACGCCACGCAGTCGCCGGGCCCTGCGGCGCCCGCTTCTCCAGCGGCACCCGGAGATTGACGCTGCGGGTTTCCCCGGCACGTAGCTCGAACAGGGCCGCCGCCGTCGCGAGTCCCACATCGCAGCTGTCGGCGTCGAGACCGACAGCGTCGTCCAGATGGTTCGCAACGTCACCGGTCTGGTAGTCGGAGGCGAAGTGCGCCGCCGGCGCCTGATCGAATTCAACGAGGCGTCGCCCATCCACGCTCCAGGCGTGTCCCGCCCCGGTCAGCGCCACATCGTGTATGAAGCTTATACCCTCGGGATTGTAGGGCCGCAGCGCTACCGCGAAGCGCCCCCCGGCCTCCGCCCGAGCCCGGTAGGCAATACACAGCGTCGCCACACCGTCCCGGCGCTCCACCCACGCCCGCTGTTCCAGTCGCAGGCCATCATCGAACGCCTCGGTCGCTACAGCCACTCCGTCCTCCGTCTCCAGCGACTGTCCCGCCTGCAGGCACCGGGACGGATAGAGTGAACGACCGTCACTGCCAAGCACCCACCCGTCCAGGGACCACCCGTCCAGGAAGGGGGTCACCAGCCCCCGGGGATCGACGATTGGCAGCTCCGCACAGTCGGGCAGCCCCACCGCCGTCCAGTTGCGGTGAGTCAGGTTGACGTGGGTAATGGAGAAGGCGCGGGGCAGGAACGATTCGTCATGGGGGTCGAATTGCCGTTCGATCCAGTAGGGCCAGATCCAGTCCAGGTTGTGCTGGATTACCCGCGTATTCACCAGGCCGCGTGCGTGAAAAACCACACCCGCGCGCAACAGCTCGATGGGCTCGGCGACCTCCGAGGGCTGCGCGAACCGCTGCAGACGGGCGATGAACGCAACCGGGTCCATGAAACCGTGAGCACGCGCGGCACGGCGCAGCAGGAACTTCCAAGGCAACCAACTCCAGCGCAATTGCGTCCTCCCTTGGCCGCACACCGGATGGCCCCACTATCGGGGCCGCTCTTTCATGGTGGCGATCAGTGGCCGGGTTTTCGACCCCGTGGGACTGGTCGAAGCCGGCGAGAAGCCGATCACAGGCCACGCGGAAGAATGCGGCGCGCGCCGCGGGCAGTGCGTCTGTCCCTTCAGGGCAGGTCCACCAGGGCGACGTCCACTCCGCTGCGGTGTGTGCGCGGCGACTCGGCGGGGTAGCCGTACCAGATCAGACCCACCACCTCCTCCTGTTCCGGATCGATCCACAAAAGATCATAGAAGCGTGCCTCACGGGTTACCGCGCCGGTCGTCCATTTGGTCCCTACGCCCTCGCTCCAGAGGTAGAGCGACAGGTTCTGAATCGCGCAGGCGCAGGCGGCGTAATCCTCCCGCTGGCGCAAGCCATCGTCACTGCGGTTGCAGGTCACGGCCAGCCAGCCGGGTATGGCCGACCAGCGGCTGCGTTTGGCTTCCGCCGCCTCGGCGCCCTTTCCGGCGGCCACCAGCTCGGCATTCAGCGCGACTATGCCATCCCGGGTTCGCGGTCCGATGAGGTAGAAGTTCCAGGGTTCGGTGAGGTGGTGATTGGGAGCCCAGCGCGCCAGGCTGATCCCGCGGCGGATGAGTGAGCGCGGCGGCAGCTCGGGCCGGAAGCTGTTTATGGTCCGACGCCCGGCAATCAGCGCTGCCGCGCGCTCGGGTGAGGGCAGACAGTCCGGTTGTACCGGATCGGAAATCTCCTTGGCCATGGCTCGCATTCACCTTTGGACCGGCTTCTGGATCAGTGCAGGACGGCGGGCGCCCCGGACGCGGCCCTGTCTCATCGGCAGCGCCGTCGCTGCAAACTGAGAGATGGTAGCAAATCCGGCGCGGGTGGAACTGCACGCCACGGAGCGGCACTGGACGGACATCCCGGGGCCAGGTGCGGGACAGGGGGCCCTGCCTCGGACCGGTCCAGCCGAGACGCCCGTCTTGCGACGAACGGTCCGTTGAACCACCACTGCCCCTCACCTAGATTTCAAATAAACGGTGACCGATTCCGACCGTGTTGCATTGACGTCCGGGGTGCTCCCGGGGCGGAACGGCGGAGTCGCGCGTCGTCGGTTTGCTGTGCCGCAACGGATTGGCGGAGGCGTGCCATGAGCCTGATGGACCGGATTTTCGGACACCCGGCGGAATATCCGCCATTACCCACGGAGTCAGCAGCCGCGCAGCGCATTGATAACGCCCTGGACGGACTTCGGAAGCTCATTGTGGAGGCCGGAGAACCACTCGAGCTGGTACCTTCCGAGGAGACGATATACGTTTTCATTGGCCGGCCGCCACGCTCGTTCGCCCTATCCTGGATGCGCGACGGCGAGCGCCGCAGCTTCAGCACGCTGGTGGAGGAGCGCCATGTCTCGGAGTTCCGCCTGCACCAGGTCACCGAGTGGCTGAGAGCACTCTACCGCCGGCACATGACGGAGCCGCGATGGAGCCACCGGATCGACGGGCATGCAGTCGTGGTAATTGCATCACCGGCGCTGGCAAGGGAGATCGACGCGCTGATGGCGGAGGTGGGCGGGCCGTGAGACGCTGCGCCCGGGCTTTCGGATAGAGGTCGGGCCGGGGCCTCACCGACCGCCGCTGGCAGTAGTTGCCAGGGAGACTGGAGGCTGTACGAAGCACTGGTCGACCGGTAAGACCACCAGGCCCGAGCGCTATGGTAGCCGACTCCCACGCCCCACGACAGACAAATCTCGCGCCGGGGCGCGGCATCGGTTTCCGGTCACGGCAGATGCCGTCACTGGCCCTCGCGCACAGCCGTCGAAAGCGTGACGGTACCACTTCCCATAATTGAGAACGGGTCCACTGGCAGTCCCGAGTGTTCAGGGTTAGCCTTCACTGACTGTCAGTTCACCATGGCCGGATCGATGCTTCGCGACGCTTACCACCATCTTCTGTTGCGTGTGATCAGCACCGCCGCCTCCCCCGGCGTGGACCCTATTGCACGGCTGCTCGCCGATGCCCGCGCCGGCGTGCTGCACCGGGTAGGCCTGTCCAGCGCCGGTCTTCGGCAGCACGGCATGCGTCTGGTCGTGGAAAGCGACCCGCTGCCGCAGATGAGAGCGACCGAGGGCCGGGAACTGGCGGCCGCCGTAAGGGTAATCGGCGCGGGCCCAACTCTCGTCCTCGGTGAGGCCCTGTACTTTGCGGGCGAGGAGTGGCAGCCGCTATGGCAGGGGGAGAGTCACGTGCGCATTTCCGGTCCGAACGGGAAGCAGCCGCTGCCGGAGGCAGTAAAGGAACGCGCCGGACGATGGGTCGGTCTGATCCGCGGCGCCGTACCGGTGGACGATGCCGGCGCATCGGCCGCCAACGGACGCCTGGGGTGATGCGCATCCGTGCCGTCACTCCCCCAGGTAGCGGCGAACGTCGAAGCTCTCGAGCCAGTCCGGACGATATGCCACCAGCAGGCTGATCACCATACCGTTGACGATGCCTTCCGGGAGCGCCATCAACAGCAGGATGACCTGAGACTCCTCAAGGATCGGTGCGGCCGAATAGGTTCCACTGGCGAGAACCAGCGCGACCATTGCCCCTCGCGCGCAGAGACCCGCGACCACCCCCCCGAAGAAGGCCCCGCCCAGGATGTAGACAACCGGATTGGCCGGCAGTCGCCGCTGCACCACAGAGATCACGACCTGGCTCACGCATACGGGCACGACGCCGGCCAGCAACGCATCCACCGGTACCAGCGCCAACGGCTCGAAGCCCACGGCGGCCGACGCCAGCGCAGCCAGCGAGGTGCTCAACAGCGCCAGCGGCCAGCCGAGGATGAGGGTCACCGCCGTTGCACCGAGAAAATGAACACCCAGCCCCGGCGTTATGCCGGCGCGCATCCACCAGAGCATCATCAGGCCAACGGAACACCCGTAGAACAGGTGCTGCAATCGCGGCGTCGCGTGAAGCCGGCGCCAGGGCAACCGCAAGAGCGCCACGATTACGGCCGTCAGATAAGCGCCGCCCAGCCAGTAGACCCAGGCAACCGGAAGCAGTTGGTAGGAGAGGTTCATGTGTTTATCCGCGCTAACCGGGCAGGGGTCGAGTCCACCCTTCCATGGGCGTCTGTGGAAAGCACCGCTCCGCGCTCATGCATCGCAGGCTACACCGCGCGGCGCGTCCTCCGCCAGACACGCGCGCAGTCTCCTCAACGGACAGCTTCCCTCTGACCGGACGGGACGCGGGTGCACGCCCAATTGATCCAGCCACCGCGCGGAAGGTATATATGAGGTGTATGGGGGATACAGCACCCCGGCGGGGCCGGGGCCGAAGAATCGACAATGGAGCGTAGACATGCGCCGATCATCGAGGCTCCTCGCGGCGCTGGCAGCGCTTTTGTTCGCTGCCGCGACGATGGCCCAGAGCCAGGCCCAGACAGCGAGCGAGGCATATCTTGAGTTTCACAAGGCCCTGAAAACCAGCTACACCATGGATTCGCTGTGGAAGTACTACACGGCGGCGAAGCAGGCCGAGATCAAGCGGAAGTTCCCGCCCTCCCTGCGCGACAAGGCATTCTACCTCATGAAGAATGCGAGCCCGCGGGATGTGGACGTGGTGAAAACGACGACGAAAGACAACCGCGCCGAACTGACGCTCAGGCCTTCCAACCCGGACGAGCGGCTGACGGGAACCGCGGTACTCATGCGCGAGGCGGATGGCTGGAAGGTGGCCGACGTGGTCTGGCGGCAACGATAGGCTACGGACGCTTCGCCGATCCGGTATCAGGGTAGAGCGTGACCGCGCAGCCCCCGCCAGACGCGCATGCTTACCGCCCCTATCGCCAGCAGAAGCAGTATGAACAGCGCCAGCGTGCCAACGACGGGAATGAGCTGAATCACGCCCAGCACGATCACGGCCACGATCAGGGAGAGAATCCGCAGCCCACGCCCGGTCTCGTCGCGGCGATCCACCAGCCGCAGCCCCTGATCCCCCACCATCAGCGCGGCCGCCCCAACGGAAAGCAGCAACAGCAGGATGTAAAGAGCCAGCAGACCTATTCCCACCAGCGCTCCGATTCCCGTCACGAACAGCAGCACGACCACCAGCGGCGTGGCGGTCAGCACCGCAAGCCCCAGCCCGAGGCTGCGCCACGGCCCTTCCCGGGCAATCGCGACGAACCGCAGGCTGGTTACCGGAAACAGCAGATAGGGGACGACGGCCAGCAGAAGTACCGCCAACGCCGACAGGAACCCGCCCGTGGGCACTTCCGGCTCCACGCTCACCGGTGGCTCCGCGCCGGGGCGATGCTCCACCCCACCGGCGATGCTGGCGCCATCGTCGACGCTGGGAGGTTCGGGCGAGGTGACGACGAGGCGGCCGCCGATACGAGCGCCGGGCAACACATGAACCTGGCCACCGCGCACCCGCACGTCGCCACCCACAATCCCGCCCAGCACCAGATTTCCGGCCGCCACCCGGACATCGCCGTCCACCCGGCCGTCCAGACGCACGGTGCTGCCGGCAAGCCACGCCCAGTCGGCAATCACGCTGGCGCGGGTGACGGTGACATCCCCGGCGGCAGCTACCACGTGGCCTCCCACCGGGGCGTCGATTCGGACCTCCCGGCCCGCGGCACGCACGTCGTCAGCCACGGTGCCACTGATCGACACGGTCTCCCCGGCCGCCAACACGTCGCCGGTCACCGTGCTGTCGATGGCAACGGATCTTCCGGCGGCCACCCCGTCACCGTCCACCTCCGCACGGACGTCAACGCTGTTTCCGGCAAGGTATACGTCTTCCAGGGAAGGCGTTCCGAGTATCACGTTCTCGCCGACCATTTGCCCTGCCGCGCCCACCGCCGCGACCGCCCCGGCCAGAGCCGCCACAACCGCCCCGACACGTTTCCAT